>NZ_CBFIEP010000101.1:0-4351 GCF_965661635.1 Pseudemcibacter sp.
TCACAGGAAGTATTGACATTCTCCCCAGTCATTTTTCACCATCCGCCTGGCATCAGCACGAAATGATATTCGGTGTATTTGCGCCCATCATCATCGGTTTTTTATTTACCGCCGTGCCAAATTGGACAGGGGTCGCTTCACCACGAGGACGGCCTTTACTCATTCTTGCAATTTTATGGTTTCTTGGTCGTGTGTGCGTCTTTTTTGGCGCGCTATTACCGCCATTTTTACCGATGGCGGTTGATTTTTTATTGTTGCCAGTGGCCATTACGGGAATTGCTCCTGCCATCTTTAAAACCGGTAACAAGCGTAATTATTTTCTCCCTATTATGCTGATGGTCTTTGCGCTTTTTAATTTATGTAGCCATCTTGCTGCGGTCGATTTTTTGGCAATTGATGAAAATAATTTCTTTATCGCGGCGCTTCTTTTTGTGGTGATGTTAATGAATGTGACTGGCGGTCGAGTTGCCCCAAATTTCTTAAAAAATAAATATCCCGATATAAAGCAAGTTACCCCTAAAATATTGCTCCCCTGCAGTATGGTATCAATCGTGGCGAGCATGGTTTTCATTTTATTTGAATTTGATCAAAGGTTGATTGGATTTTCTGCACTGGCGGCGGGCACATTTATTTTAATTCGTCTTCTCGGTTGGAGGGGGTGGATCGCTATTGCTGACCCGCTGATGATTATCTTGCACATTGGTATTCTTTGGATCGCATTGGGCTTCTTTCTAATGTCTTATGCATATCTTGTGGATAACGGGTTTATTGTATTATCCTACCACGCCTTTAGCGTTGGTGCCGCGGGTTCCTTAACACTCGGGGTGATGAGCCGGGCTATACTCGGTCATTCGGGGCGTCCGATTAATAATGATGCCCTAATAACCACATTCCTTATTTTAATTAACATTGCTGCAATTTCGCGGATTTTAACGCCATTGATGGTGGATTATTATTCGAATTTACTTTTTGTTTCTGCGCTCTGCTGGGTAATGGCGTATTTGCTGTTTTTAATACGCTTTATTCCTTTGGTCTTAAAGCCTCAGGTTACGCCGTAGCATAAGTCATAAATAAATTGCCGCGTTCTTCAAAATCTTTAAAGGCGTCATAACTTGGGGCGGCGGGTGATAATAGGATATAGCCGCCTTCTTCGGTGATTTCTTTTGCCTTGATCACGGCCGCTTCTAATGTTTCTGCGCGGTATTTATCATTTGATTTGATCATATCAAAAAGCCGGGGGCCCGCTTCATAAGCACATATTGATTTTGTTCCGGTACTTTCAATCGCCTTAGCCAGTTCGCTATAATTCTGTTCACGGTCCTCACCCCCCACAATAAGGGTAACATTTTTATCCTTTAAGGCATTTAAGGCGGCAATGGTCGCTTCCGGATCGGTGGATATACTGTCATTAACAAACATATGCCCTTTATGAGGGCCAAAAATCTGTAATCGATGCGGCAGTCCCGGGTATGATTTCGCCGCCTCTAAGCACTTTTCTAAATCAAGGTTCAACTGCTTGCAAATGGTCAGTGCCGCACTTAAATTTTCAAGATTATGATCACCAAGAAGCGGAAACCCATCTATGGTCCCGATCACGGTATAACCATCCATCATTGATGAATTTTTAAAATGGATGGCTTCTTCGTTATTAAAGCTTATTGATCGCTCTGCGATATCCTTGGTGGGCGGTTCATTGTGATTAACGATATTGATATACGCACCACGCCTCAGCAGATTACATTTATCTTGATAATATTGTGCGTGACTTTTGTGCCATTGAATATGCTCAGGATATAGGTTGAGAAGCATCGCAATATCAGGCACCCCTGTCATATCACATGTCTGATAGCTTGATAATTCAACTACATAATATTGCGCATCAAGCGGTAAAGATAATAATGGCGTGCCGATATTGCCGCCAAGCTCTGCATTTTTCCCAAGCTGCGTTAATATATGATGGGTGAGGGCGGATGTGGTGCTTTTGCCGTTGCTGCCGGTAATCGCGATGACCGTTCCCGCTTTTGGCAGTGAAAACCAAATGTTGGTCGCTGATGTGACAGTAACCCCCGCTTCAATCAATTTACTGACATGATTATGATAATAACTGATCCCCGGTGATTTAATCACGATATCTATTTCATCAAGATGCGCGAGCATCTCATTTTCCGAAATGAATGTTTCTTCTGTATCAACAGGATCACGGTTAATGATGATAAAATTTTGATCCGGAAAATGCTGCTTTAGGAAAGCAAGCGACGTTCGCCCCTCTCGTCCCATACCCCATATGGCAACCCGCTTATTTTCGAGCGCTGATAAATTCATTCAAATGCTCCAAGAAATGCGGGGGGATATTATGCTCATATTTAAAATTAAGCGCCGTTGCTCGTAATTCATCAATCGTCATGGGCTTAATATCTAGCCCTAAAGCGTCTAACTCCGGCGTTAATTTTTTAACCAGTTGATCAGTGGCACGGTCAGTGGTGGTGAGCGTTTTTAAAATATATTGGCATTCTTCAATTTCACCGACACATTCAAACGGCTTATGCCCCTTAAGGCCACAAAGCTCGCGAAACCCATCTTCTTGTGACATATCATTAAGCATATTTTTACCAAATATTTCGTTCAAACGATCTTTTGCAATAAAGGGACTAAGCGCCAAAAACACAAACCGGCATTTCGGACAATCACAACACCAACCATATTGACGCACACCTTCATCAATATGAAAATTACGGTTACAACTTTTAAAGACATCAAAATAATGGGGAAGGGTGGCAAATAACGCCGCAATACCCGTTTCATTAAGGGGCCGTAAAAGCGAGAAATAATGAAAATTCGAAAGCGTCGTTTTTCTGATGTATTTCTCAAAATCAAGCTCAAATTCTAATGATTTACTATATTGATGATTAACTTCAATTCCGGCGAATTCCATATTGCCTTCGCTCGCTGATCCTTCGTTTGACATCACAACACTATCATATCCATAAAGGATCGCACCACACGCCATGATGAATGATAAAATGCCCGTAATCGGCACATGTCCATTCATGGCCCCTTCATCATTTAAAGCGAATAATGCGGGGTCCAATGTGCGCCTAATATGAATGGCATTTTCTGCGGCATTTTCGCTGCCCGCCTTCATCGCATTTTTAATGGGTGGCCCTGCGTTTATCGCAATCATTTGATGCGGCATATTCGCATTAACTAAAACCTCAAGGCTCACCACACTGTCTTTACCGCCGCCAATGGGCACAACCGCTTTTTTAGGAAGGGTAATTTTGCTTGGTGTTAAATGATAATTTGATGTCACGGGAAAACGGATAATACCGCTTAAATCGATATCGTTTTCAACCGAAAATTCACCAAGCCCGTGACGATAAAATTTAAAAAAGAAATCCGCCTCTTCCTTGGTGAGCGCGTGATTGTCAACACGAATATTTTTCGGACAGTATGCTTTATAATAACTGATCCCCGCCGCCAAATGCAATTGCACAATCTCTTTTTCAAGGGCTTCTTTTTCTTGATCGTTTAAATCAGTACGACAATCTGGGAATTCAATTTTTTCAACGAACTCGGGACCATTTTCATAAGAGTAGCCAAGCAGGATCGTTTGACTGCTTTCATCATAAGTTGCTGATTTAAATATAAAAGTATCCATACGCCTTTTGTCGCCTAGTTTTACGGCAAAAACAAGACCTAAATGATCTAAACGAGGACCTTAAATTTTTTAAGGTCGGAGAACGCCGCTTCTGCGGCGCGCGAACTTTTTCGCGAGGGGGAGGTCGCGAGACCGGGGGCAGAGCCCCCACGAATTAAAAAATTAAAATTACACTAACTTTTTTACCCATTAAATCTGGTAATAAATTCCCTGATCCTTATGGCATTAACGCCAATGTCACCAACACCAACACGCGATACGCTGCGAATATCAATGCGGCTGCCTGTGCCATTTGGTGTCACAACCACGACGGTGTCATCGACAAATCGGAAAACGGGTGTGGTTGCCGTCCCTTCAAAACGGTGATTGGCGGGGTCTGCACCGATAATTTCCCATCCCATGCTTCTACCGACCGTTAAGGCGCGGGCGTATGCTTCGTTGGGGGATAAGGATGACATTATTGGTTTAATGTCTGGAAATGCCTCAAGCTGACGAGACGGGTACCAATCTTGTCGTTCCCCTTTACCAAAGTAATCGAGCGTGTTTCTAGACCCTGGTCTTGGATCCGTTAGCGCAATAAACTCGGGCGGGTTCACGGTATCTGTTGTAATATCATGGATCGGTGGATAACTGATGGTTTCCGTGACGGCTGATTTGATGGTCGGGTAAAGAATACCAAGTCCAATAACCAAA
>NZ_CBFIEP010000102.1:0-2326 GCF_965661635.1 Pseudemcibacter sp.
TGCGGCTTGGCTTTTTTACGAGCGCTTAAGATGATTTCATTTGCATCTTCTGTCGAGCCATCGCGCAGTAATTTAAACCCAATAACCCATTTAGAAACGACAATACGTAACGTAATCCCGAGCGCAATAATTATTGAAAAACAAAATAATTTCAGCGAAAGCCATAAGTCAAAATATGAATTTTCTGATGTTATACTCCATACACTAATGGCAAAAATAACAACAAGCATGACATATCTTACGCTTAAATCGATTTTTCTAAACATGTCACCAAGAGCAATATTCTCATATAAAAAAACGGCCCAACATAATGCTAACCATATAAGTGACCCGATCCATATTAAGCTCAGGAAAAGCGGCGTCAGTGATACCAACCCACAGTTACTCGCCATGTGAAAACCGGTGGGTAATATCATAATAAGTGCTGTTCTTGGTCCCATATCGAGCTTCATGGCAAGATGTAAAAACCTTAAGCGTTCATCTATAGGCAATGTAGGGTCTGCTACGCGATTAGCGGCCAAATAAACACCAAGGTCACCGCCCAACCAATAACCCATCAAAATGATGTGTATAAAAAGGAGTATGCTATGAAGTTCCATCATTAAATAACTTTCTTTTTGGCAAGGTTAGCGATGGTTTCCGTTTGCGCGGATATAAAATGAGCGCGATCAGGAATTTTATGATTACCGTTTTGATCAAGCAGGCTATTTGCCTTTTGGCTTCCTTCATTACCATAGGTATCGGCAAACATTTCAAAACGTTGGCGGGCGAGGTAGTTGCTCATCCCGGGCCTTCTCCTATATTTGCGAAGCGCATTTAGATCTATGCAGTCATTTGCGGTCATAGTTTCACCATATCCTGCTTCTGTCATAATTTGCCCTTTATAATTAATAACAGCAGAGCGTCCATCAGTTGAGCTTTTGGGTAGTTCATGACCACGAATAGACCCGGAATTTGCGGAAATAATATATGCCATATTTTCAAGCGCGCGCGCCTTTCTTGCTATTTGTTTAGGGGTTTCACTCATGTTGCCCATTTCTCCAGTAGAATGGAGGAATACTTCCGCGCCGCGCATGGCAAGGCACCTTGCTATTTCAGGATAAAGGATTTCTTCGGAAGCAATGGCAGCGAGGTTACCAATTTCTGTTTTGGCTACAGGGAAAACACCTTCCATACCATATATATCAAGATACTTGTCCCAGACATCATGGGGGGTAGGGGCAAACATACTGTTCAATCGGCGATACCTTAAAATGACATTCCCATTTGGCCCTATGATAAAGCACGTCTGGAAATAGAGACCTGGAAAATGATCATCAATTTCATATGCGTTTCCAGCCAGATAGATATCATTATCTTGTGCAATTTTACCGAGTTTTTCATATTCTGATCCATCGACATGAATACATGCTTTTTGGGCCCATCCTTCAATTGTATCGCCTAGAGGGTAAGCGGTAAGAAAATATTCGGGTAAGACAATAATTTTACTATCAGGGCCAACGAAACGTTTACTGGCAGGGATTTCCGAAGCAAGTCGTTCTATAGTAGCATTCATGATTATTTGCGCGTCTTCGCGATTTGCACAATCATTAATCGCATCTACGGCAGTCTGTAATGCGATACCATAATATGAAGGGCCAAGTAATTCTTGTTTTTCTAACATTTATTTATATCTCTATTAATTCAATTAATTCTCCCGCAGAACCAATACAACAGGCACTGCGACGACCATCATATCCGGCGTTTTCTAATACGGCCGGCTCGGTCAGAAGTGGGGCTTTAATTTTATCTAAATCTTCTACCATATATGTAGTCATGGCGATACCTGGTTCAAGCATGTCATCATTTCTAGGGCGGATGATTGTTCCTTCAGGATATTGGTCAATTTCATTATTCACTACGCGACCGTTGCATGACATTGAAAGAAAATGTTGGGTGTCTTCAGGTAAATCGAAAGCATTATTAATAACACTATAAGGTATATGGAACGTCTTACCTTCCTCCCAGCCAAAAGCATTCACATAAAACTGCATGGTTTTTTTCACATCGGGTGTTGCTAAGATCATAATAAAAATATGATCAACAAAGGATTTTGCTCCTGGAAGGTCGTAAGCTGGAAGGTCGCCGCGAATTTGATTAAGATAAAATAATTCTTTTGAAAGGCCGACTGCTTGCATTGGATAAATGGCATCGCTAAAATCATACTCTGTTGGCTCACCAATTATTTTAAATGGGCTATTTTTTAGTTTTGCATGAAGTAAGTCTGCGTCTGTTACAGTTATTTCTATGGCATTCCAGCCATAACTTCTTAAATATTCATATTTTG
>NZ_CBFIEP010000103.1:0-8237 GCF_965661635.1 Pseudemcibacter sp.
TTCCTGCCAAGCCAGCTTGAACATGAAATAACTCAGTTCATTGAGTATTATAATCACGAACGCTACCACGAAAGCATCAACAACCTAACGCCTGCCGATGTTTACTTTGGCAGAGATCAATCAATTCTGGAAAAAAGGAGACGACTTAAAAACACAACACTTAAACAAAGACGCTTGCAACATCGCAAGATCGTAGCTTAATATTAACACCAATAGGAGATCAAAGCCTCCTTATGAAATAGGCCAATGGATTCTCAAATCATTTGATGACGGACAGTCCAACATGCACCAACGTCTTGAATGTGGGTTGAGGTTCTTGTCAGGGTGGCCAAACTGATTAGCTGAGCCTGTCCGTCTTAAGTTCGTTGTAGGCCTTCCAGCAATAAGCTTACCACGAATAACTAGAGAGCTAGGTTCTACCTCAAGTTTTGTCAGTATATTTGATAGGTCGTCAAATGAGTTTAGTCCCAGCTCATCAACTTCAAAGTATTTCTCCATCTGTTCCGGTAGCTTCTTCAAGACCCCACCTTTTTGAGTGAACCTTTTACATGCAGGCACATTATTAGATGACTTTAATACTGTTATTGAACATTTATCAGATTTAGAATTACTCATCATTGGCACCCCTAACTTGCCGAAATGCTTAGACTACAACAGATATAGTTTCTCAGCCAATACTTTGAAGTTTCTAAAATATATATGAAAAGATCAATGGCAGGGTTAAAGAAATTCACTATTCAAGTATTTTATCAGTTCTGACATAACTTGAAAGCAATCAACCTTGACAACTCTCTGTGCTTCTCTATAGGAAACCTAAAGGGTATTCACTAGAAGGGACGAGAGTTCCGTTAAATTAGCTAGATATGTTAACGTATACTAGTAGTACTAAACTTCAAAAGCACCCTCGAGATACACCTACCCATTTATATTCGTGGCGTTGACCTTACTAATGGTGTTCCACTGAAGATAATTATTTCCAATCGATTGAACCCCATTAGGTTGACAAGCTTATTTGGATATTCAGTTACGTCTCAATATAATATATACACAGGGTACCCCCAGTGGCCCCTCTCCCCACCCCATCAGGGAGAGTTATTCCACCACACTCTCACCACAACGGATTACAATAATCGTTGCAATAATGGGATTGATGGTGCTATAGAGATTCTTCAACGTAAGCGAACGTACAGAGTATTAATCGTGTTGATAATGAAGGAAACCTTAAGGTTTCAGTAGCTTAATAAGTAAAAAAGTCGCCCAAGATTACTCAAGAACGACTCTTTATTTTGGTGGAGCTAAGCGGGCTCGAACCGCTGACCTCTACACTGCCAGTGTAGCGCTCTCCCAGCTGAGCTATAGCCCCTGAATTATTTACATTTGTCTGGTTCAAATGAATCAGGATAAAAATATGAGCGCAAGTTATTCATTCACTCATTTTAAATCAAGCATAAAAGCAGATAAATTTAATCGTCAGTAGTTGGTTTAACGTTAGGTGCATCAACAACCGCAGCAACATTCGTATCATCGTCATCACTAAGGACAACAGTATTATCATCAGCTGCGATATCGATATCATCGTCGTCATCGTCATCACTAAGAAGTGCATCATCATCTAATAGATCTGCTTCTTCATCTTCATCTTCAGCTTCTGCTTCTTTTTTATCTGTAATAAGTTCAATTGAATGCGTTTTACTTTTCAAAATAATCTCAGGTTGGAACTGATGTTCACAACTAATACAGGTAATCGGCTCAAATTCACCAAGATCGTAAAATCTTGTGCCACACTTAGGACATTGACGTTTTTCGCCCCATTCAGCTTTTGCCAAAATATTTCTCCTTAGAACTTTTAAAGCTATTCGTATTTGCTTGAAAAAACATCATTTGCCATTTTATAGCCCCCCTGTCAAAGCCTATTATAATAAAAGAGCAAGGTTTCGCGATAAAAGTATCATAATTATCATTTTTTAGGTTATTATGTAGTACAATGAACGTTTATTATGGTATCTGACAAACGAAAAATAAATATTCACGATATTCATAAAGAGTTTAATGAAGATGAATCAGTTTTCATCCAGAAAATGTAATTGTCTTAATGGCATTATCACTGTTCCCGGGGACAAATCAATATCCCATCGTTCTTTAATAATGGGGGCTTTAGCTATTGGCGAAAGCATAGTAACTGGTTTATTAGAAGGTGAAGACGTTCTTGGAACTGCTGAAGCTCTGAAAGCACTCGGTGCTGATATTTATAAAGATAGTTCAGGCTCTTGGCATATACATGGTGTTGGCATAGGCGGCCTAAAACAACCTGAAGGTCCACTTGATATGGGAAATAGTGGCACAGGTGTGCGTCTCATGATGGGGGTAGTAGCTACGCATCCCATTTCTGTCATATTCACTGGCGACGATTCGCTCACCTCCCGTCCGATGAAACGCGTTACAATACCTTTAAGCAAATTCGGCGCAGAATTTTCAGGTAATCAAGAAGGAACTCTCCCTATTACTGTTAAAGGGGCAAGAAATCCTCTGCCCATTCGCTGTGAATTGCCAGTAGCATCCGCACAAGTAAAATCGGCCGTTATGCTTGCTGGATTAAACACACCAGGTGTTACAACGGTCATTGAAAAAATTCCAACACGCGATCATTCAGAACGAATTTTTAACTATTTTGGCGTTCCCGTTTCATTAAATAATGAAGAAATAAACGTTACAGGGCATGCCGAACTAACGGCACAAAAAATGGCGGTCCCCGCTGATCCTTCTTCCGCTTCTTTTATTATCGTTGCTGCGATAATCACCGAGGGCTCAGATGTTACAATAAAAAATGTGGGGATGAATCCTGCCCGCACTGGTCTATTTGATACATTAATTGATATGGGTGGCAATATTACTTTTGAAAACAAAAGGCAGGAATGCGGCGAGGATGTCGCCGATATTAGGGTTAAATACTCAAAACTAAAGGGTATAATTGTTCCAGAAAATCGCGCTCCTTCAATGATTGATGAATATCCTATTCTTTGTGTCGCAGCAGCTTCAGCCGATGGTGAAACAGTCATGAGGGGACTAGAAGAACTTCGTGTAAAAGAATCAGATCGCATTTCCGTGATGGTAAAAGGATTAAATGAATGTGGGGTAAATGTCATAGAACATGATGATGGCATGACCGTTTCTAAATCAGACGTTGAAGGCGGAGCTATAATTAAAACTCATTTAGATCACCGAATTGCAATGTCATTTCTTGTGCTAGGTATGATATCTGAAAAACCAATAACTGCAGATGATGGATCAGTAATCGAAACCAGTTTCCCTGGTTTTACAAATATTATGAATAATCTCGGGGCTAATATATGCTAATGACAGAAAAATTTATAATAGCTCTTGATGGCCCGGCCGCTTCAGGAAAAGGCACATTAGCTAAAAAGCTAGCTGAATATTATAATTTAGCACTTTTAGATACTGGGGCTCTTTATCGCGCAGTCGGTTTAAATGTTTTAAAAGCTGGTGGGGATCCCGAAAATGAAAGTGATGCATTAAAGGCAGTAGGTCAACTTCCGGAAATAAATTTATCTAACCCTGAGTTAAGAGGCGAATCAACTGGTGCAGCGGCTTCCAAAGTGGCCGCTATTCCTAGTGTCAGAGCGAAATTAGTCGATTATCAGCGAAATTTTGCACATAATCCACCTTCAGATAAAAAAGGTAGTATTCTTGATGGTCGTGATATTGGTACCGTCATTTGTCCCGATGCAAAATATAAAATTTTTATTACAGCAAGCGTTGAAACCACCGCAAAACGGCGTTTTTTAGAAGAATTTGGTAAAAATGGCAATGAAGATAACTACCAATTAATTTTATCTGAACTCAAAGCACGTGATGAGCGCGACATGAACCGCTCAACTTCCCCTCTAAAACCTCATGAAAATGCATACTTGCTAGATACAACGAATTCAGATATAGAGGCCGTGTTTGAAGCGGCTTGCGCCTATATTTCGAACAAAGAGTAGAGTAAAACAATCGTCAATATTTCTCTGACTTATCTTAAAGGATGAGGCGGGGAGGTATTTGTTTTACTCTTTATATATTAACACTAACCCCTTTTTTATGAAGACAAAGGTGTCTGATTAAAAAAATGGATGCACTAGCATCCACTGAATAGGTAATTATAATGACTGAACTTAACGTTCCAACTACCGATGACTTCGCAGCAATGCTCGAAGAATCATTTGGTCCTGAAGGCAAATTTGATGGCAAAGTTGTCACAGGCACCATTATTGCAGTAGATAAAGAATCTGCGACTATAGATATTGGCCTTAAAGCAGAAGGTCGTATCCCACTTAAAGAATTTTCCGCTCACGGACAGTCAGCTGAATTAAGCGTCGGCGATCAAGTCGAAGTATTCGTTGAGCGAATTGAAAACGCCAAAGGCGAAGCCATGCTTTCACGTGAAAAAGCACGTCGTGAAGAAGCATGGACCGTTCTTGAAAAATCATACGAAGCTGAAGAACGCGTAAATGGTGTTATTTTCGGACGTGTAAAAGGCGGCTTTACTGTTGACCTTTCTGGCGCCGTAGCATTCCTACCTGGAAGTCAAGTTGACGTGCGTCCCATTCGTGACGTAACGCCACTGATGAACATCGAACAACCGTTCCAAATCCTTAAAATGGATCGCAAACGTGGTAACATTGTTGTGTCACGTCGCGCAATCCTTGAGGAAACACGCGCGGAACAACGTTCTGAAATTATTGAAAATCTTGCGGAAGGTAAAACTGTAGAAGGTGTTGTTAAAAATATCACTGATTACGGTGCATTCGTTGACCTTGGCGGTATTGACGGTCTACTTCATGTGACTGACATTTCTTGGAAACGTATCAATCATCCTTCAGACATTCTGAACATTGGCGATTCTATTGACGTTCAAATTATTCGTTTGAACCCTGATACGCAGCGTATCTCGCTAGGTATGAAGCAACTTACAGAAGATCCTTGGGAAACAATCACGAAGAAATACCCAATTGGCTCTAAACTTACTGGTCGTATTACAAACATCACCGATTACGGTGCATTCGTTGAGCTAGACGACGGTGTTGAAGGACTTGTCCACGTTTCTGAAATGAGCTGGGTTAAGAAGAATGTTCATCCTGGTAAAATCGTATCAAGCAGCCAAGAAGTTGAAGTTATGGTTCTTGAAATCGATTCAGAAAAACGTCGTATTTCACTTGGTCTTAAACAATGCATGGATAATCCATGGCTTACATTTGCTGATAAATACCCTGTTAACACTGAAATCGAAGGTGAAGTTAAAAATATCACTGAGTTTGGTCTTTTTGTTGGCCTTGAAGATGAAATGGACGGCATGGTTCATTTATCTGATCTTGATTGGAATAAATCAGGCGAAGAAGCGATTGCAGAATACAAAAAAGGTGACGTTGTTAAAGCAGTTATCCTTGATGTTGATACAGACAAAGAACGTATCTCACTTGGTATTAAGCAACTTTCTGGTGATCCAGTTGAAAGCATTTCCGGTCTTAAGAAGGGTGGAACAGTAACATGTACTGTTACTAAAGTTACTGAAAACGGTCTTGAAGTTAATATTGGCGAAGACGAAGGTATGAAAGCATTCATCCGTCGTTCTGATCTTAGCCGTGACCGTGCAGAGCAACGTCCAGAGCGTTTCTCAGTTGGTGATAAGCTTGATGCAAAAGTCACAACGCTTGATAAGAAAGCACGTAAAGTGAACCTATCAATTAAGCAGCTAGAAATTTCTGAAGAAAAAGAAGCTGTTGCACAATATGGTTCATCTGATAGTGGTGCAAGCCTTGGCGATATTCTTGGCGCGGCTCTTGCTGATGCAACTCCTGCAGAAGAAGAAAAGCCAGCTAAAAAGAAAGCTGCTCCTAAGAAGAAAGCCGCTGCAAAAAAAGCTGATGATGCCGAAGCGACTGAAGAGAAGCCAGCTAAGAAAAAAGCTGCTCCTAAGAAGAAAGCTGCTGCAAAAAAGAAGGCTGCTGCAAAAAAAGATTAAGAATAATCTTTTAACTTTATATTTTATGGAACTAACCCGTCCGGATTTCCGGCCGGGTTTTTCTTTTAAGGCATATATGATTCTTTTTTTATACACCTTCAAAATATGCAGAAACCTTATGCAAATGCCTCAAAATGGTACTAATTTACCCAAATTAACTTTAATTATCTAAAAAACGTGCTTGAAAAGGCACTTAGCCTTGACGGCTTTCCAAGTCTCTGGCAACTTAACGTTTCTAACAAATAAGCAATATTAACAAAATAAGGGGTTTAACGATGATAAAGTCGGAGCTAATAGCTAAGTTGGTTGACGCCAATCCCCACCTTTATCAACGAGATGTTGAACGTATCGTCAATACTATTTTTGAAGAAATTACGAATACACTTGCTGAAGGTAACAGAGTGGAACTTCGTGGTTTTGGTGCTTTTTCTGTGAAACACCGCCCTTCTCGTACGGGTCGAAATCCACGTACAGGACAGGCAGTTGAGGTTCCTGCGAAAAGCGTACCTTATTTCAAAACCGGTAAAGACCTAAGGGAAAAACTAAACGATAAATAAATTGTACGTTTCCCGTCAGCATAATTTATTTCGATAGAGGCTCTAAATATGCGCTTTTTATTTTATGCTGCATTTTCCATATTCACACTTTTTTGCATCATCGTTGCTGTTTCTAACGGTGAGCTTGTAAATTTTAGCTTAAACCCATTACCATTTGATTTTACAATACCCGCATTTATGCTGGTTTTTCTTGGCATCTTTATTGGCCTTAGTGGAGGATGGCTTGTCTCGATTTTCACTGGTATAAAACATGCTAGACGCCACCGCATGGCAGACAAAAAAATTAAAGAGCTTGAAAGTGAATTAAAAAAACATAATTCCAGCAATATTAAATTGTCAAACGACGAAAACCATGGCAAAAGCTCATCATAATATTTAAAACGGACGGATGATGAGTAATTTAAAACCTTCTGAGCGTATCTTATGTGCATTAGATACTACTAATGTTGAAGAAGCAGCCATTTTAGCGGGCGAGCTATCTCCGCATGTTGGTGGCATCAAACTTGGGCTTGAGTTTTTTGGCGCAAATGGCCCACAGGGTTTCTTAGAAGTTGCTAAAGCAAATAGAAATATCTTTCTCGATTTAAAACTACACGATATTCCCAATACCGTTGCAAAGACAATTCATGCATTGATGCCGTTACGTCCCAAAATAATGACCATACACACGGCAGGCGGTTCTGCTATGATGAAGGCGGCATCGGAAGCTGCAACTTTAGCTGCAAAAAATGAAGGATGCGAACGCCCAATAATAGTTGGTGTCACCATTCTAACCAGTTTAGATAACGAAGATATCGAAGCCATTGGATTTCAAAACAAGGTATCCATGCAAGTTGTTAAACTCGCAAGGCTAGCTAAAGAGAGTGGTCTTGATGGTGTCGTTTGCTCGCCACATGAAATAAAATTAATCAAAGAATCATGCGGCGCGGATTTCAAGCTTGTTGTCCCCGGTATTCGTCCGGCAGGAAGTGATACCGGTGATCAAAAGCGTGTAATGACGCCAGAAGAAGCTGTTAGCCTAGGTGCCGACTATCTCGTTATTGGGCGCCCAATTACAAAGAGCGACAATCCGGCTCAATCTGCGCAACTTATCGCAAATGAAATAAACGGATAATCATGACTATTAGCGCTAAAACATGTGGATTATCAACACTTGACACTTTAAATGCTGCACTTGATGCAAAAGCTGAATATGTCGGGTTTGTCTTTTATCCTCCTTCACCTAGAAATGTAGACTTTGAGCAAGCCAAGAAACTTTCTGATGCAGTTGGAAGTCGTGCGAAAAAAGTCGGCGTTTTTGTTAATCCAGATGATGAATTTCTTACAAAAGCCATAAAAGCAGCAAAACTAGATTATGTTCAATTACACGGAAACGAACCCGTTGAGCGTGTTCAGTACGTCCAAAAACGATTTAACATCAAGGTTATAAAAGCAATTTCGATTGCATCAGTAAGTGATATTTCAAGGGCACGTGAATACGAAAGATATGCTGATATTCTTCTATTTGATGCTAAACCACCAGTAGATTTAGAAAATGCATTACCTGGCGGAAATGGTTTAGAATTTGATTGGAAACTGATTTCTGGAAAAAAATGGAATATTCCATGGATGTTATCGGGTGGATTAGACGCGACAAATGTAAAAGAAGCTATTAAAATTAG
>NZ_CBFIEP010000104.1:0-11577 GCF_965661635.1 Pseudemcibacter sp.
CATGTTCGTATGCAAGAAACGTGTTGATAGAAAGCGCCATCATTAGTAGCGGTATCAATGAGCCAAGCATTGTTGACGTCTCAATAATCACTTTTTGTAAGTCGTTAAAATTCATTTCCTTGTGAACAAAAACTTCAATGATTACTGCATAAAATACAGCAACAGCTGCTGATTCAGTCGCCGTAAAGAGACCTGAATAAATACCGCCTAAAATCAAAACCGGCATAAATAAAGCAAATATGCCCTTTTTTGTTACCGTTAACATTTCAGATAATTGAAATTCGCCTCGTTCTACTTTTAAGTTGTAAATCAAAGCATACGTTCCAAATATTGCTGTGAGCATAATTGCTGGGCCGATCCCCGCTTTAAACAAATCGGCAATAGATGTCTGCGTCATGACGCCATAAAGAATAAGAGGGATACTTGGTGGCACGATTATACCTAGTGTCCCCGCTGCACAAAGTGAACCAAGTGCAAATTTTTTCGAATAACCTGCCTTTATCAAAGCCGGATACATTATAGACCCAACGGCAATTAATGTAACGGTAGATGAGCCTGAAATAGCGGCAAAGAACGCACAAGATAAAATAGTCGCAATAGCAAGCCCACCAGGAACAGGTGCTGTTGCAACTCTCATCATCGTAATAAGTCGCTCTGCAATACTTCCTTGTGACATGATATTACCAGCAAGAATAAAGAGTGGTATGGATAAGAGAACTTCTTGATCAGCTGCCGCCCATATATCCATAACGACATAGCTAAGCTCACCATCTCCCCAAACGATATAACACCAGCCCGCAACAAACCCTAAGATCACAACAATTCGTTGACGTAAAATAAGAGCAATAACAATAAGAGCAATAAATAAAAAGGTCATCATTTGGAAAGACCTTCCGGATTTGTCATATCACTGTTATCACCAGGTCTTATTTTAGGATAGAGCGCATATAATGAATGGCGAACAAATCCAACGATAAAGGCAAAAGGAATGACTGACTGCATTGGCCAAATCGCAATTCTGAGCATCCTTGAAGTTTCTTCAAGAAGGTATGTTTCATAAACAACCCCTATTGAAACAATTGCAAATACCAAACTAAACAAAGCATGAAGGCTTTCTTGAATGGAAATAATTTGAAACTCCCAAGATTTTGGCAGCAATTGATCCGCAAACTTTGGTCTTAAGTGTCGCCCTTTATGCGATGCAAGACCAAAGCTAATAAGTGCCGTTACTATCATCGCATAAACGGCTATTCTCATAGCACCCGCAATGCCAACTCCAGCAATTTTACGAATAATCACATCAGCAATAATTATTAAGGTCATCACTGAAAAAGCAAAAATTGCGACAGCTCTTTCAAACTTATAAACTTTATCAAGGAAGTTTTTTGCATTTTCCATTCAGTCACTCCCTCCATTTGCCAGAAACCGACGATATTCATCACGCCCTTTAATCATTGCGTCATAAATTGCTTGTGACTGCCCACCTATATCTGAAATAATCTGCTTATGGTTATCTTTAGTCGCTTCTTTCCAAGCATTTTTCTGTTCTTCGTCTAAATCATAAACTGTCACTGCTTCATTTTTTCTTAAATTAGCAAGCAACCCTTCTGACATATTACGAACACTATTTCGGGAGTCCATCGAAGCTGGAAATGCATTTCGAACTTGTTCTTGCTCAATTGCCGTTAAACCATCGAACCATTCTTTATTTGCGACTAATACACCTGAATCATATGAGTGCTGAGTTAGAACGAGATGCTCCGCTTCAGTCGCAAGTCCCGTAAAAGAATAAATAACGACATTTGTTTCACCGCCTTGAATAAGGCCCGTTTGAAGAGAAGGTATAACATCTGCCACTTCCATCTGATGAATATCACCACCAAGAGATTGCATCATCACTTGTGCGGCTTCAGACGCCTGAGTTCTTAGGCGGTATCCATCGGCATCAGAAGGCAAAATAAAAGGATCTTTTCCATACATATGGGCCCATCCAACTTCAACCCAACGGATAAGAACCAAACCTTTTTCAGCAAACAGCGGCTGAAAAACATCTAGCATGTAATTATCCATGACATAGTCAACTTCTTCAAAGCTATCAAAAACATATGGTGAGAGTAATACCGACATTTCAGGAATAACCGCTGAACTTCCGCCAATAGTGAACCCGCCAAACTGAAGTCGATTATGTCTAACATTTGTCATGGATATAGGCTCGCCGCCAACTTCACCACGAATTAGCAGCTTTACATCAAAATTACCGCCCTTATCATTTGCGGCCATCAAATTTTTATTAAAAATCTGCCAGTCCGCATCCCATGGCGTGCCAGGAGCTGCAAATGCCCCTGCAATAAGTTTTGTCGGCGCGGTTTCGTCCTTCTCCACAGAATCAGTAGAAAGTAGAAAGAAATAAAGGCCAAAAAGCATTGGAATGACAAATAATACCCAACCACCTGTTGATCTAACCTTTGAATTTTCATTCATATTTTACCCTCGAAGTTCGTATTTTAAATTATGATCAGAATTAACATTAATTAGATACGGATTTTTTCTGCACGAATACTTACACAATAATCCATTACCTTCATGCTTTCCTAATGTCCTTCAATCGGAGGAAATATACCAGATTTAGCCACTTGAGAGAGCACAGGTTTTTTCAGCACTTTTTCCAACCACAATGAAGTTTCAATTAGTTTACTTAAGTCCACACCAGTCTTTATGTTGCTTCTATCCAACATATAAACCAGATCATCCGTCGCAATATTTCCTGTTGCATTTGGTGCAAATGGGCACCCCCCAACACCGCCAATACTAGCATCAAGCACTTCAACTCCAGCATCAATCGCCGCGATCGCATTGGCAAAACCCGTGTTGCGACTGTTATGAAGATGGCAACGCAATTTAATGTCTGGCACTTCGTTTTTAACGGCGCTGATCACTTCCTTAATTTGATTGGGAACAGCAACACCGATGGTATCCGCCAACCCAATTTCCGACGGGCCTGCCTTTGCTACTTCTTTTGCAATATCAACGACCTGTTTGGTTGAAACTTCTCCTTCGAATGGACATCCGAATGCGGCGCCAATAATAATTTGCGCTTTCATATTTTCATGGTGAGCATCATCTGCCATTTGGCTCCATTGTTTAATGGTTTCGGCAATTTCAACGCCCTGATTACGCTTATTGAAAGTTTCCGTTGCAACGACAGCGCAACCGATTTCATCCATTTTTAAATCACGTGCTCGTTCAAACCCCCGATAATTAAGAACCAAACCCGTATATCGCACATCGTCATGCTCAGGTAACATTTGCACCAAATCTTCCGCATCCGCCATTTGCGGCACCCTTTTTGGATTCACGAAACTTGTTACCTCGATTCGTTTTAAACCAGCGTCTATGGCGCGTTTAATTAGCGATAGCTTATCAGCCGTTGAAACTATCTCTTTTTCGCTTTGTAATCCGTCCCTTGCGGACACTTCGACGATCTCAATACTATTGATCATAAAGCCTCATATTTGCGTTTAGAATATTATTGAAATTATTCTATACAAGGATGGACTAAAATGGCAAGATATTATATCATTATATCATTATTACTTTTAACGATCGGAATTGTAAAAAATGACTGACAAAAATGATCAGAAATTGAGTGGCCCTTTAAAAGGGATTAGAGTTATTGAATTAGGACAACTATTAGCAGGCCCCTTTTGCGGCCAACTTCTTGCAGACTATGGCGCGGAAGTAATTAAAGTAGAGCAACCAGGCGTTGGAGATCCTATGCGGGTTTGGGGCCGTGAAAAATCACATGGTAAATCACTTTGGTGGCCCATTATTGCGAGAAACAAGAAATCTATTACTCTAAATTTAAGAACTGAAGAGGGCCAACAAGTTATTCGCGACTTGGTCGCAAATGCTGATATGTTACTTGAAAACTTCCGCCCTGGTACAATGGAACGATGGGGTTTGGGGTATGATGAACTTAAAAAAATAAATCCTGGATTAATCATGATCCGCGTATCCGGATATGGTCAGGACGGACCCTATTCGAAAAAAGCCGGCTACGGCGCCATTGGTGAAGCGATGGGAGGCATGCGTTATGTGGTAGGTGACCCTTCTACACCACCAAGCCGAATGGGTATTTCAATTGGCGATCACTTAGCAGCGACCTTCGCTTGTCTTGGTGCCCTTGCCGCCCTTCATCATAAAAACATGACTGGTGAAGGCCAAGTTATTGATAGCGCAATATATGAAGCCTGTCTTTCAATGATGGAAAGTTTGGTAACCGAATATACCGAAGGCGGTTATATTCGTGAGCGTTCGGGTTCAATTTTACCGAAAATTGCCCCTTCTAATATTTACCCAACAAAAGATGACAGTATGGTGCTGGTTGCTGCAAATCAAAATACCGTTTTCGCACGCCTCGCTGAAGCAATGGAAAGACCGGACCTTGCCGAAGACCCGCGTTATAAAACGCACGTGGCGCGCGGCGACAATCAAACAGAGCTAGATGATATAATTTCTGATTGGACATCAACACTAACGGCCGATGAATTACAAGTGAAACTGGATGAACATGGCATTCCTCAAGGAAAGATTTACCGTGCACCAGATATGCTTGATGATCCACATTTTAAAGCACGTGAAGCCATTCTAAAAATGGCACACCCACAGTTTAAAAATTTGCAAATGCAAAATGTTTTTCCAAAATTTTCCAAAACTCCCTCTACCGTTCGATGGACGGGGCCAGAGTTAGGGGAACATAATGATTATGTTTATAAAGAAATCCTGGGCATGAGCGAAGATGATATTAATCAAAATAAAGAAAAAGAAATAATGTAATGACTAAAAAAATTAATTTTCAACGTGCTAATTATGTAATTACAGATCTTGAACGCGCCCTCAAATTTTACAGAGATGTTCTCGGGTTTAAAGTGATATTTAACAAAGATGCACCTGAAGATAGCTATTCTTATGATGTTTTTGACATCAAAAAAGGAACCGATATGGGTTTCTGTGTATTGGGTACAGATGATGAACCAAATTGTATGGCCCTCACTGAACTTCGTGAGGGTTCATTAAGTCCCGTTCCTAGTCCGAGAAGAGCCGCTATTGTACTTCGCGTTGAACATTTTGATGATGTCGTCGCTGGCGCTCAAGAATTAGGTTTAAAAACTTATAAGGAAGATCGACTTGAAACAAACGACGGTCGAATTGGCAGAGAATTAGGTATTGTTGATTTTGATGGCAATCTTGTCGTCATTTATTGCATTTTAAGTTCGTCGTAATCGGTTAGAAAGAAGCTCTATGGCATCAGTCAAACCGACATATAAAACCAACTTCCAGCCGGCCACCTATTTGGTTTCAGATATAGAACGCTCATTAAAATTATATCGCGACATATTAGGTTTCAAGATAGATTTTTATAAAGACTATGGCGAAGGTTCATATGCATATGAAATCTTCAATATAAAACCTTCAATCCCGCTTAATTTTTGTGCACTCAGCACCGATGACGAATTACGCTGTTTTGCATTACTAGAACTAAAAGATACTAAATTAGAATCTAACTCTGGATTACGAAGAGCTGCTATAATAGTCAGATGTGAACATTTTGACATCGCGGTTGAAAAGCTTAAAGATATCGGCTTGACTATGTTTGACGAACATCAATTAAAGACTAAAGACGGTCGCATAGGAAGAGAATTGGGGTTTCTCGATTTCGATGATAATCTCGTCGTCATATACTGCATAACGAGTGTGCCGGATTAAATTATAAAAAAGGGAAGAACTATGACTGATAAAATTGAAGGAACAGGCAGTGTAGAGAATGACTATCCAGCGAGTGGCTATTCTTGGTATGTCGTCGTACTATTAACATTAGGATATATTTTATCTTTCCTAGACCGCATAATTGTAAATCTGTTAGTTGAACCCATTAAAGCAGACTTTGCTTTAACCGACACTCAAATCGGATTGCTAATGGGTGTGGCTTTTTCAATATTTTACGCAACAATGGGTATTCCACTCGGTTGGCTGGCGGATAATATGAAGCGAAAAACCTTGGTTGCTGTCGGTATGTTTGTCTGGTCTGCGGCAACATGCTTTTCCGGATATGCTAAAAGTTTTGTTGGCCTTTTCGCCGCACGTATCGGCGTTGGTGCCGGTGAAGCTACGTTATCACCTTGTGCTATTTCATTAATATCAGATTTGTTCCCCGAAGAAAAACGAGGACGTGCCATTGCACTTTATTCCAGTGCACTCTCAATTGCATCAGCCACAGCATTCTATCTTGGTGGTCAAATTCTTACATGGGCTAATTCAACCGATACATCTGGAATGTTCCTAATTTCAGAATTAAAACCATGGCAAATCGTATTTGTAGTTGTGGGCGCACCTGGCGTTATTCTGAGCTTTTTTATGTTGTTAGTAAAAGAGCCAAAAAGACAAATCCAGCGTGCAAAAGATGAAACTGCCATCAGCTTTTTAAAAACCGTTAATTATTATAAGAATAATCTTGGTAGCTTCTTAGGCATATCTTTACTCGTCGGCGTGATGACAACTATTGCTTATGCTCAATTTTTCTCTACGTCTTTATTCATCAGGACCTGGGGTTGGGAAGCAAGTGATTATGCCTTTAGAAACTCAATCGGTTTACTTGTATTCGCACCTCCAAGTGTAATGATCGCAGGATGGTTCGTGGATAAGCTTCATAAACAGGGCGTAGAAGATGCCGCTTGGAAAGTATTTAAAATTGGTTTTATAATTATGATCCCGCCAAATGTGCTATTTCCACTTATGCCTGACCCGTGGATGGCGTTATTTGTTTCATTCTTTGGCCTTATCGGCATTGCTACGGTAACAGCCGCTGGCGTACCTTCAATGTTAAAAATTATCCCAGGAAAAATTCGCGCCCAATCAATCGCAATATATTACATGATCATTAGTATGTGTGGCTTATTGATCGGACCAACATCTGTTGGGTTTCTTACTGATACTTTCGGAAACTTACAATATTCAATGGCAATAGTGCCAGCTATATTCGGTATTTTAGGTCTCTGTTTCCTTCCGATGATCAACCGCATTTATTTAAATCAAATCAAAAAAGAAATAACAATCTAGTTAAGGATAGAATTAATGACTGCAATAATAAAACGTACCACTCTTATCGTTCGCAACATGGAAAAATCCATTGAATTTTATAAAGGCGTTCTTGGTATGACTAAATATTACGATAATCAAATCACATTAGGAGGCGATTTGCTTCCAGCCGGGAAAAAAGGCGATGTAACACATTTAACCATGTGGAAATGCGAAGATCCTGTTATAGGGATGATCGGTCTATTAGAATGGATTGATCCTGTTTGGGAAGCACCCGAAATTACATATGAAGTTGGTTACGGGAACCCCGTCTTTGTGGCCGGCGTGGAAAGCGCAGAAGACGCATATGAAAAGGCAAAAGCTTTAGGGTGTAAAATTCGTGCCCCATTATCAGAAGCAGAATACCCAGCTGCAAAAGGTGGTATTATGCGCGTTCGATCGGTTGGCGTCTTTGATCCTGACGGTCACTTTTTTGAACTAAATCAAACACTTTAAATTATTGTTGGCTCTGCCAGTATTCTAGTATTTCACTTGCACTGGCAGACCACACTTCTTCCTTACTCATCAGATACTCTAAAATATCTTCAAGTACTTTTATACGGTGTGGCTGTCCTATCACCCAAGGGTGAAGCGATAATCCTAGTATTCTACCACCTTGTTCTTTTGCTTCAGAAATCAATAAATCTGCGGCATCTTTTATTTGTTCGCCATAAGATTGTTCCGAATGCAAATTATTAAGAAGGATATACCGATCTTCAAGTTCATTGGATAGTGGCATTGCCGTTAACGGGCCATTTCCCGTTTTAAATTCATAGGGCATATCATCATTTACCCAGTCACAGAAATATTCAATGCTTTCGCTCTTTTTAAGAACTTCGGGCGTTTGGTTTCCTTCAAATCTACTAGGGCTAAGCCAGCCTTTAATATCCTTTGAAGCAAAGGGCCTAAGTGCATCAAGTGTTCTGCACACTAGCTCATTTTCTTCATTAAGGCTTAAACCATTATGATGCATTGAATCCATATTCCAACCATGTGCGATAATTTCTGCATTTCTTTCTTTAATCGCATTCATTAGATAAGGTGCGCGTTCAGCAAGTTCACCATTCACCGCATAAGTCGCAGCAACTTCATATTTATCAAAAGCTTTGAGCATACGGTAAATGCCAACACGATTTCCGTAATCACGAAGTGAATAATGACGGAGGTCCGGATAAGGCATCGTCATGCCTCCTATCGGTTTTACTGGCACGCCTTGTTGATTTAATGGGAAAAATTGCAAACTGACATTAATCCAAAGAGCCAGTTTTTTACCCTTAGGCCAATTCACAGGCTTCCGATCACTCAGCATTGACCAATCGTAACGATCATGATCCATGCCATAATGGCGCTTGGAATATTCAAGATAGGATTTATCAAGTGGCATTATGACACCTCCTTCTTTGTCGTTATATCGGCAAGAGCCGCGTCATAATTATTTTCAATATAATATTCAGCAATTTCTCGACCTGTTGTTACCCAAACATCACTATGACCTGTGATATATTCCAGCGCCTCTTCAAACGCTTTAAGTCGGTGCGGGCAACTTACTTGATAATTATGGGTAGGGATACACATGACGGTGCCGTTTTCTGCGCCTTCCTTGTATAATCTATCAAAATTATCCTTTATTATTTGTCCGTAGCGTCGCGGTTCAATTTTATTAACCACATAGGCAATGGTATCATTCATTTCTAGTGAATAAGGAATAGAAACAAACTTTTTACCGCTTCTAAGATTAATTGGCGTTGGCTGATCGTCATGAAAAAGATCACATGTATATATACCCCCGTCATCACCAAAAAGTTCCGTTCCAACTTCTGCAAATAGATCAAGCGTGAGTTCAGAATGAGATAAAGCTGGTGCTAAATATCCAGCGCATTTTTGTTCTGTATGCTTATAAATGGTTTCCATAGCATCACGGATCATTTCACGTTCTTGGCTTTCATCCATACCATATGTATATCGGGTATTATAAATACCATGACTAAAGAACTCCCAATCACGTTCTTTGCATAATTCTATAATTTCTGGATGGTGTTCGCAGAGTGCCGTTGAAAGTGATATGGACCCACGAATTCCATATTTATCAAGCAATTTCATCTGACGTACATGCCCCACTCGATTGCCATAATCACGGATTGAATAGCCCGCGATTGAAGGGTTCGGTGCCGGCCACGGCTTTCGAAATGGATTGTCTGGCGGGTCTAACTCGTAAAATTCAATATTAGCTGCAACCCAAAAAGCAACCTTTGCCCCATTGGGCCACGTGATTTTCGGCCTGTTTTCATATGGCCAGTAATCATAAAATCCCGGATCTTTTTTCATTATTGTTCACCTAGGTATTCAAAAACTTCCTTCACATCAACGACATCTGCATATTTAAGTAAAAGGTCAGTCAAATTTGCAAAGTGATAGCTTTCATGTTTATCAGCGACACATTCTTCAGGGACAATTGTCTTATAGCCACGTGATAAACTTTCGACAGCTGTAGCGCGTATGCAGCCTGATGTCGAGCCGCCCGTTATCACCAATGTATCCACCTGATGCCAGACGAGTAGACTTTGCAGAGGCGTCTCAAAAAAAGCAGAAGGCATTTTTTTTAAATAAACAGCATCCTTAGTACGATCAATTTCTAAACGATCATCAAATTCACTTCTACGTGATCCGAATTTAATATTCTGAAGACTATCTGGCGTATCCGTCCTTGTTCCCCAAACCCCTGCATCAGAAGCATCATCCATATAGGCAACATGTGTCCAGATCACAGGCCACCCTAGAGCGCGGAATTTTTTCGAAAGATCATTAATATATTCCATTTGACGAGGATCAGTTTCATAAGCGGTTTTAAATTCACCAACTGATGTATAGGCTTTTTGCGGATCAACATTAACAAGAGCCGCTTTATTACCAAAACCAAACTTTGCGCGCGCGGGGTTTGATTTGACTTCTTGATATATTTCTCTTGCTGTTTTATCGCTGAGTTCCATGTCCGTTCCTAAAATTATAAGTATTTTATCTTATAACTATAACAATGAATTTGGTAGCAGAAATGACTTTTGTCACTAAAAATTAAGAGCTTAAGAGTTTGGTCCGAAATGATCCGCAATTTCAGCCAAAGTATCTTTATCCAAAAGTCGCACGACCCAATTTTGTGATAACTCAATAAATCCTTTTTTCTTTAGTAATGAAAAAGCGCGACTAACTGTTTCAACAGTGATCCCTAAATAATCTGCAATATCAGCGCGCGTCATTGGAAGTGTAAATTCGTCCGTATGACCATCAAATTTGACCTGACGCTTATCGATATAAAGTAAGAAATATGCAATTTTTTCTATTGCATTCTTGCGACCTAAAACGAAAATTTGATCCATGGTTGCGGCCAAAACTCTGGTTGCGATTTCATGAACACGTTGTTCAAGTTCTGGATATTTTACATAAAGAGCTTCAATGTCACGAATATGCCACTTACAAGCGGTCACATCCGTAAGTGCACGGTCGCTAATGCTATATGCTGGTCCTGTTGAAACACCAATAAAATCTCCAGGATAAATAAACGCCATGATCTGTCTTCTTCCATCGCTTGCTAAGCGCTCTACAGCGGAAACACCTGAGGAAAGATTATAAACATACTTTGTGCTATCTTCTTCATGCAAAAGATAGCTACCCTTTTCAACCTTAACAGGAATAGCAATTTCGAATAACTCAGCAATACTATCCCCATCGAAAACAGAGCAAAGTTTGCTGTTTCTAGCCTGACAATTATTACAATCTATACCCACGCCTTATCCCTAACGCAATATGTTTTTAGGACTATATTTTGCATAGTTGCTATTAATTACAAAGGAAAAACTTTATTTTAGATCATTTAGAAAAGAAATTATATGAGCCTCAATAACCACTTCGGCATACTTTGCCTGTAGATCGAAAAGATTAGCTTCATGTGGTCTAGGGTCTCTATCACCTACGGCATCACGAACCACAAGTGGCACAAATCCATATTGGCAACAATCAACGGTCGTTGCACGAACACAGCCCGATGTTGAGAGGCCCGTTATAATTAACCCATCAACATTTAAATCAGATAAATATTCAGATAGCCCCGTATTGAAAAAAGCGCTCGCATATTGTTTGGTGAAAACTTTATCACTTATTTCCGGTTTTAATTCAGGCAGAAACGCCCCCATAGGACTGCCTTCGTCAAACAGTTTTAAAGCCTTTACTTTTTTATAAAAAACACCACCGTCTTTTCCTCCGTCATGATATTCAACATTTGTGAAAATAACCGGTATATTAATTTTTCTGGCTGTTTCTAATATACGTGCTGCACTTTGAACGGCCTTTTCCACTCCTGCATAGAGAGGAGAACTAGGATCAAGATAAGCACGAACAAAATCAACGAGAATTATTGCAGGGCGTTTTACAGCTGGCATCGAACCGCCAAAA
>NZ_CBFIEP010000105.1:0-3280 GCF_965661635.1 Pseudemcibacter sp.
CGAAACAAAATTAAACTAAAAACAATGGCCAAACGAAAACGCTTGCACATTAAAGCTATGGCCGCATAATATTAACAGATGGAGCAGAATACTCTCTTATTATAAAGACTTAAAAACCCAACTTTCCCTGATGACGTACACTTACAACCAAGATTTTACCGTGATGTTCCGTTGTAAGCATAATATTTCCATCAGTATCAATCCCAAGAAATTCTGGAATTTTATCACCGACTTTAAGGCTTCCATTTTCTGCATTTGCAGGCATTATAGCAATACAAAGTATTGTTAGAAATATTGTAATTGAACTACGCATCGTTCCCCCTATTCTATAAAATCCTATCTTAAAACTGTTTACTTAAACTCATGTATATCATGCGTTGACGTGGATCGTGAACTTTACTGTCAAAGCCACCGTTTGTTTGTAGTCTTGGGACGGCTTTGTTGAATAAATTAATCACACCAATCGTTGCTCTTAATGGTGCGTCATCAGGATCGCCAAATGTGTAACCATATTGAAGATCCACGGTCGTATAACTTGGCACGGTCACATTATTCTGATCATCTTGATAACTATCGATGTAACGAATGAACATGGTTGCGCTATGATTATCGTTGCGGTATCCGACATTAAAGTTTGCTCTCCATTCCGGCATGGAACGCGCGAAGTTATTAAAGTTGCGGCTCCCTGCCCCGTCAAAAGCGTTACCAGCTTGGTCAATGGCTTCATATTTAAAGACATAAGTCGCTTCGGCGCCTAAAGATACAGTAGCACCGTCGATGACGTCGAAATTATAAGCAGTGCTGATATCGATACCATCCGTAACAACGGAAGGCGCATTAATAATATCCGTTCTAATACGGAACACAGTTGCTGGATCCGACGGATCATTTAAGTCAAGTTTTGCAAAGGCCGCTGGATCACCACCAAGAGCACTATTAACCACGGACTGTGCATTTTCTTGTGTGATCAAGTTGCTGAAATCATAACGCCAATAGTCTACATTGAATATCGTATTATCGGTTGGCCTTAGAGAGAAACCAATATTAATAACTTCGGCCTCTTCAGGTGCCAAATTTGTATTTCCTGTAGAAGTAACAGGAATAAAGGTTGAAGTGCCACCGACCGTTATTTCATTTAAAGCTGTTTGAACGCCAACGGTATTATAAAGTGATGGTGCACGAAATGCCGTACTATATGAACCGCGTACGGAAACCCAATCGTTCGGGCGCCATAATGCAGAAAATTTTGGATCAAAACTGTTAATGCCACTACCGTAATCTTCGTAACGCGCGGCAACTTGTAAGTCGAGTGTTTCATGAAGTGGAATGGCTAATTCACCGAATAATGCATAAACATCGCGATCACCACCATAATCAGGTCCACCATAGAGGAACATAAGATTACCGCCATTGAAAGGGGCTAATGGTCCCTGGAAGAAAGGCTGTCCTTCAACGACGCTGTTGCTTCCGTCTCCTAAGGCGCCATTATAATCATCTGACCAATCATAATTCATTTCTTCTTTTCTGAATTGCCCACCAAAAGCAAATTGGATCATGTTACCACTGTCGCCAATTTCAACGACATCCGTCGTGAGATGCGCATCAATTGTGAAAAGTGATGTTTCACCTTGCAGAGTATTATTGGCTGTAATTGCATCTAATGCGGCTTGCGAATTTGGGTTGGTTGTAAAGGCAGTACCAAAGGGGTTAAATGCCCCCGTCAAGAGTGCATTGATATAATCATTACGCTTAACATCATCAACATTAATGCCGTAGCTATTTTGACTGTAACTGACGGATGTTTCCCAAGTCATTTGTTCATTGATAGAACCGTCAAGAGTTCCGGCAAAACGGAATGTTTCATTGTCATGGTTTGAAACGAATGGTTCACCGTTGGCGCCTTGAACGCGGCCAACAAATAAAATACTGGAAAGACTTAAGTTTTGGACGAGCGGCTGAACTTCGAGCGGAACATTTGGTAATACGCCACCTGCCCCATCACCAACGGCAACCGGCACTGGCGACGCGATCGGAAATGCCGGCGCATTATTACGTCTCGCTTGGTTATTATTATAGGCCCCTTCAATATATAAATGCATCGTATCACCAATATCGCTATCGAATGAGGTAAAGATTTGTACGCGGTGTTCTTGAGGGACAAGATCATAAAATTGATCAAATTGATAATTACAATTACCAGGAGTTACTGACGTCGTCGCACTCGTTGGAATAGGATCTCCAAGTGGGTTCGTGCTAGATAAATCGGCAGTGCCACAATAAGGGTCAATCACAGGCAATAAGTCAATAAAACCATTGTTATTTAAATCCTGTGTTGGGTCGGCGGTTGGTATTTGATCTCTAAAAATAAGTGTTCCGGGTTGACCAGAACCCGATATACCTGTGCCTGATGTTAATTCACTTCTATCTGATGATCTTAATGCTTCGCGGTGAAGGAAACTTCCGGCGATAACAAAGTTCGCACCATTTGATAATTCGGTTCCCCAAATGGCAGAAATATCATAGTCACGTTGACTGTCAGACGTTGTGCTTTGAAGGCCTGCTTGAACTTCAAGGCCAGTGAAATTTTTACGCGTAATATAGTTTACAACACCAGAAACCGCATCCGTACCATATATGGCGGAGCCGCCGTCTTTTAATGTTTCAATGCGGTCAACCATAATCAGCGGCATTAATGTGCTTGTATCAACAAAAGTGCTGCCGTCATCAGCATAGGCGGCGGATAAGGTTTGACGCTTACCATTTAAGAGCACAAGCGTTGAGCTAAGGCCAAGATTTCTAAGGTTTACGTTGCTGGTTCCTGTACTAAAATTTTGCGTAAAGGCATCCGTATTTAATTCTGAACCAGCATTAAAAGTCATATTCCGTGCCAAGTCACCCAGAGTATTTAACCCTTGCGCACTAAGGTCACCTGTTGAGATTACATTTAAAGGCGACGATGAATTTTCTTGTGATTTACGCTTAATAAAGGAACCAGTTACATAAATAGTATCCACATTTTCATCATCGACCTGTTGTGCAGATGACGGTAATGTTAATCCGGAAATTAATGAGAGGGTGACAATGGCAGAGGTGTTTTTCAACTGCTTGGATAATTGCATAACGATTGCTCCATATATATATATATATTTATGTTATGCCTGTTAACAAAGCAAGTCAATAGTTTCAAAGATGTTTTTAGAACGCTTCTAAAAAAAATTTAATAATAGAATAACTTTAGTTCGCGTATTTTTGCTCTAACTCTGCCTTAATGGTGTCTGCG
>NZ_CBFIEP010000106.1:0-20096 GCF_965661635.1 Pseudemcibacter sp.
CGATGGGAACAAGCATTTTTATAACGTCTGATACAGATATTTTAGGACGGACTTTCAGTATTTCAACGCAATATATGCCAAAGGATGCAGAAAAGCTTGAAATCAAAGACCCATTTTCACATTCAATCCAATGGTCAAGAAGGTTCATTGGTTTAAAAGTGTATCTATCGTTATTATTTTATGGCTGGGATGGCTATGATGACATCATCAGCCACCAAGCCCATATGGGCGAATTATTAAGGAAAAAGCTAAGCCAAAATGGTTGGACCATCATGAATAATACCGCCTTACCGGTCATCTGTTTTACGGATGAGAAGCACGGCAAAGATGAAAATTTCACGAAAACAATATTAGAAAAAATATATCAATCACAAAAATCCTGGATATCCATTTATCCCGTGAAAAATATCAACACATTCAGGGCCTGTATTACAAATTATAACACAGCGGAAAATGATCTGGACGAACTGGTCAGTGAATTAAATAATGAACGGAAAAAATATTTGAAATAAATAATTATGTCTTCATCTCTCGTAAATTTTAAATGCCCGCTTTCGACCCAAAGCGGACGTTCGTACCAAGAATTTTGACCAACCTATGCAATTAAGATAAGCTTTTAAAAACCTTAGGGAGAATGGAATGATACTTCACAACTTTATAAAACATCATGGTAATGTACAGAATTGGTTTGCAGTTGGGTTTGTAGTGATTGTGTTAGCTCTATCGCCTTCGTTAGCATCGGCACAAGCGTCCAAGCGCAATATTGTTCTGCTTGTTTCTGATGACCATAGCCCTGATCTAGGGGTTTATGGCAATCCTGTTATTCAAACTCCTAACTTGGATGCTTTAGCTAATGATGGCGTGATATTTAACAACGCTTATGCAACGACGGCCAGTTGTAGTGCCAGCCGTTCTGTAATCTTATCGGGACTTCAAAATCACCGTAATGGTCAATATGGACATTATCATGATTTTCACCGATTTCTGACATGGGATCATATTAAAACACTGCCTGTTCTGCTCCGCGAAGGTGGGTATCGCACAGCTCGGGCTGGGAAGTTCCATGTAGGGACCGAAGAAACTTATTCCTTTGATGAAACATTACCTAGTCCAGAGCGAAGCTCTGTAATCATGGCAGAGGGAATTAGTGATTTTATTAATGAAAAAGATGAGCGCCCTTTCTTTCTTTATTTTGCTACTAATGATCCGCACCGTGGGGCAAGGCGTAAAGACGATGGAACCATTGCTGGACTTGATGATGTCGACACGCCTGATGATTTTGGCAACTTATCAGAAGGGGCCTCTAACATTGACAATATTAGCTATGACCCTGCAGATGTCATCGTGCCAGATTTCTTGCCCGACACGCCCATGACACGTATTGAACTTGCAGCTTATTATCAGGCAGTTTCGCGCATGGATAAAGGATTTGGGAAAGTCATTGAAATCCTTAAAAAATCAGGAAAGTATGATGATACTTTAATCATATATATGTCTGACCATGGAATTGCCTTTCCGGGAGCAAAGACAACCACTTATGACGCAGGACTTAATGCACCTTTAATAGTCCGTCATCCTGATAACGCCAAACGCGGCACTCAAAATGATGCAATGTTAAGTTGGGTGGATATCACACCTACCATATTGGATTTTGCTGGTCTTGCTGAACCGTCCTATAATATGCAGATTATGCTTACCCCTATAAGTCAGCAAATGGAAGAAACTCACGGGCTTCATGGCCGTTCATTTTTATCCGTTTTGGATCAAACGCAGCCAGAAGGATGGGATGAGATTTATGCTTCACATACTTTCCATGAAATTCAGATGTATTATCCCATGCGGGTAGTGCGAGGGCGCAAATATAAACTCATTTGGAACATCGCCCATGATCTACCATATCCTGCTGCAGCCGATCTATGGGAATCGCCCACATGGCAGCGTATTTACCGTCAAGGCGGCGAAACCATGTTCGGCCCACGTACTGTTGACGAATATATGCACAGACCAGAATTTGAGCTTTTTGACATAGAAAATGATCCACTAGAAAGCAATAACCTTGCATACGATCCTGTTTATAGTGAAATATTAGAAGTACATAAAACCAAAATAAGAGAATTTCAACGCACGACGCAAGATCCATGGTTGCTAAAATGGACATATGAATAAATTAGACAGGTTGATTAAAATCGTTGCTTGAACATCCTTAATAACTGATCTAAGCTCTAAATCTTAGGCGTAGAATTAAACGGCGCCTTTATAAACTTAAGTCAAATTGCAGAATTGGGTTTCGCTTACCCGGAACGTGCTGAACCACGGTTAGAGGCGGCCGCGTTGGGAATATTTTGGCCACTCTGGTTTTTGCCACCCTTATTCAATTGCGCGTTAAAGTTACCGGAATTCTTTTGATCTGCGACAGCCGGACGTGTGGGTTTTACACCCGTTTCATGTGTTCCTCCTCTTTGATAAAAAGAGGGTACATGAATGGTGATAATTCGTCAAAAAATGCTCACAAATCAGGTTTGACCAATCATATCAATTCAAGTAAGTTATTCAAAGATTAGGGAAAAACTTTGAAGGCCTTATTAATCAGTTTAAAAATAAAAAAATAAATCTGGCCTTAATCGTTATCAAAAAGGAATTTTAGTGTCATTAACGTTCGAAAATATATCACTTACTGTTAACGGTGAGCGACATATTTTTGAGACGAATTTCACCTTTGAAAAAGCGACCATGAATGTTTTGTTGGGCGCAACATTATCCGGTAAAACAACGCTCATGCGGCTTATGGCTGGGCTTGAAAAACCCACTACCGGGCGGATACTTTGGAACGGCGAAGATGTCACCGGAAAACGGGTACAGGACCGTGATATCGCCTTTATTTATCAGCAGTTTATAAATTATCCTTCATTAAGTGTTTATGAAAATATTGCATCGCCCCTTCGCGTTATGAAAAAAAGCAATAATGAGATTGAGGAAAAAGTAAAAAAATGGGCTGATCTTATGAAGCTCACTCCTTTTTTAGAGCGTCGCCCGCTTAAATTATCAGGGGGTCAGCAGCAAAGATGCGCTCTGGCCCGTGCACTTATTAAGGAAGCAGGACTGGTTTTGATGGATGAACCGCTGGCGAACCTTGATTATAAGTTAAGGGAAGAATTACGGGAAGAAATTCCAAAAATATTTGAGCAGTCCGGCGCCATATTCGTTTATGCAACCACCGAAGCCGAAGAAGCATTGTTGCTTGGCGGTAATACGGCAACACTCCATGAAGGGTGCATTACACAATTTGGTAATACATCGTCACTCTACCACCAACCAAAAGACACAGTGACCGCCAGCATTTTTTCAAATCCGCCCATGAATTTTTTAAAGTTTAATAAAACAAATGAAAAAATGATTTTTGCGGATGGAACAGTAACCGCGCCCATAAAAAATATTCCTGATGGTGATTTTGTCGCAGGGTTTAGGCCCAATCATTTGGAATTAAATCATTCAAACAGTAACGCCATCAAATTTGACGCAACATTAATCACAACGGAAATAACCGGTTCTAAAACATATCTTCATATGGATCATCAGGATAAAAAATGGGTTGGACTAATCCATGGGGTTCATGAATTACCACTAGGTGAGGATATATCAGTATATCTTGACCCGGGGCATATGTTCATCTTTGATCAAAATGGCAGTCTCGTGCACTCTGCAAACGCAACAAAGGGGTGGGTATAATGGCAAAAATTACGCTCTCCACCCTCGCTCATAGTTATCTTGATAATCCTAAATCTGATGATGATTATGCCTTAAAACCGATTGATCATATTTGGGAAGATGGCGCCGCATATGCCCTGCTTGGTCCATCTGGGTGCGGCAAAACAACACTGCTTAATATTATATCCGGTCTATTAAAACCATCATCCGGTAAAATATTATTTGATGATTTTGATGTCACAGATAACGACACATCAACGCGCAATATTGCACAAGTTTTCCAGTTTCCCGTGGTTTATGACACAATGACCGTTAAAGAAAACCTCGCATTCCCCCTTAAAAACAGAGGGTTAGACGCTGATTATATCGAAAAACGTGTTTCTGAAATTGCTAAAATGATTTCCCTTGATGATATTTTGGATAAGAAAACAAACGGATTAACGGCGGATATGAAACAAAAAATCAGCTTGGGGCGCGGTCTTGTGCGGGAAGATGTGAATGCCATTTTATTTGATGAACCACTGACCGTTATCGATCCCAAAATGAAATGGGAACTGCGTACACAATTAAAAGCAATTCATCAAAAGCTCGGCCATACCATGATTTATGTAACCCATGACCAAACGGAGGCACTGACATTTGCGGATAAAGTGATTGTCATGTCCGACGGTGAAGTGGTGCAGATCGGCACGCCAACCGAATTATTTGAAAAACCAGAACATACATTTGTCGGATATTTTATCGGCTCGCCGGGAATGAATATTATTCCCGCAAAAGTAAACGGTCATAAAGCAATAATCGGCGATCATGAAATAATCCTGAATGATACATATGGAAAATTAGACGGTAAAGTCGAACTTGGTATTCGGCCTGAGTTCATAAAGTTTAGTGATGATCCAAATGCATTACCAATAACAATCAATAGAATTGAAGACGTAGGCCATTACAAAATAGCGAGAACCCGTTTTCAAAATCATGACATTAATATCATCATTAATGAAGGTGATGATTTTTCAAAAGACATGCACGGCATTATTTTTGATACGGAAAAAATAAATATATACGAAAATGATTGGCGGGTGGACCCATGAAGAAAACCCAAAATCAGAAAGCATGGTTCATGGTGTTGCCGGTTTTAATACTGGTGGCATTTTCAGCCATTATTCCAATGATGACGGTGGTCAATTATTCCGTCCAAGATACCTTTGGCAACAATGAATTTTTCTGGGTCGGGCTTGAATGGTTTGAAGAAGTGCTTCATTCAGAACGCCTCCATGATGCCTTGTGGCGACAAATTTTATTCACCGTTATCATCCTCGCCATTGAAATACCACTGGGTATATTTATGGCGCTTCATATGCCGAAGAAAAATGGCCTGTGGACGTCAATCTGTCTTGTTGTTGTTGCCCTGCCTCTTCTTATTCCATGGAATGTGGTCGGCACGATTTGGCAAATATTTGGCCGTATCGATATTGGTTTACTGGGATATACATTGGATCAACTGGGGATCAGTTATAATTATACGCAAGATACATTTGATGCGTGGTTTACGATTATCATAATGGACGTTTGGCACTGGACATCACTAGTATTACTGCTTAGTTACGCGGGGCTTCGTTCCATTCCTGATGCTTATTATCAAGCCGCCAAAATCGATCAAGCAAGCCGCTGGAGTGTCTTTAGGTATATTGAACTGCCTAAAATGAAAGGCGTCTTGATCATCGCTATTCTGCTTCGGTTTATGGATAGTTTTATGATTTATACGGAACCATTCGTCGTAACAGGTGGTGGCCCGGGTAATGCGACGACTTTTCTTTCAATAGATCTAGTTAAAATGGCCATTGGTCAATTTGATCTTGGTCCTGCGGCCGCCTTCTCGCTGATATATTTCCTCGTCATTTTGCTGGTTTCATGGGTATTTTATACAACCATGGTCAATATGGATAAGGAGAACGAATGATAAAAATCAATAAATCAACATTCATAATGATCCTTTATTTCGTATTTCTACTGTTACCGATTTATTGGTTATTAAATATGAGCTTTAAAACCAATCAGGAAATACTATCCACTTTCTCTCTTTGGCCGAGTGAATTTACTTTTGACAATTATATAGTCATTTTCAGCGATCCAAGTTGGTACGGCGGATATATCAATTCAATTACCTATGTTGTATTAAATACCATCATTTCACTTGCCGTTGCGATACCCGCTGCTTATGCCTTTAGTCGCTATACCTTTATGGGGGATAAGCATTTATTCTTTTGGCTGCTCACCAACAGAATGGCCCCACCGGCGGTTTTTGCCTTACCGTTTTTCCAGCTTTATTCAAGCGTTGGTCTTTTTGACACGCATATCGCTGTCGCGCTTGCACATACTTTATTTAACGTGCCGCTTGCCGTTTGGATATTAGAAGGGTTTATGCGCGGTGTACCTAAAGAAATTGATGAAACCGCCTATATCGACGGGTATAGTTTCTTTAAATTCTTTGGGAAAATATTTATGCCACTCATCGCATCAGGTATCGGTGTTGCGGCATTCTTCTGTTTTATGTTTTCTTGGGTTGAGTTGCTTTTAAGCAGGACGTTAACATCAGTTGATGCGAAATCAATTGCTGCGACGATGACCCGAACGGCGTCTGCATCAGGGCTTGATTGGGGGGTCCTTGCAGCAGCGGGTGTCTTGACCATTATTCCTGGCGCTCTTGTTATATACTTTGTGCGAAATCATATCGCCAAAGGTTTCGCATTAGGGAGGGTGTAATGGATTTATCATGGATGGGATGGACCGAACCAACCGCTATTTTCTTTGCATCGATTACTTTTGCGATCATAATTATGTTTATTTGGAGTATAAAAGCACCGCAGTCACCCCGAGTTGGCATATTAAAAATAGAAACAACGCCCGGTGATCGGTTATTTATATCTTTACTAGGTTCAGCCTTTATATGTTTAGGTTGGGTTTTCATGTTTGGCTCGCCAATATGGTGGTCATTGGCAGTTTGTGGATTATTTGCAGCCGCCGTATTTAAATGGGTTTAAGGAAATGACAATGAAAAAAAGTTTAATCATTATCACGGCATTTTTGACGTTTAACATCAACAGTTATGCGGATGATGCATTAACCGATAAATGGATTAATGAATTTCAACCCTCTGCTTTATCCAAAGAAGAGCAAAAGAACGAAATCAATTGGTTTATTAAAGCCGCCGAACCCTATAAAGGCATGGAAATCAGAGTGGTTTCAGAAACCATTGCCACCCATGAATATGAAAGCAAAACCTTAGCCGCCGCTTTCACTGAACTGACAGGGATAAAAGTCATTCATGATTTAATTGGCGAAGGCGATGTTGTTGAAAAACTTCAAACCCAAATGCAATCCGGTGAAAATATATATGATGCTTATATCAATGATAGTGACTTAATCGGCACCCATTGGCGTTATCAACAAGCGCGCAATTTAACAGATTTCATGAGCGGCATTGGTAAAGATGTCACTAATCCCAATCTTGATCTTGATGATTTTATTGGCACATCTTTTACAACCGGACCTGACGGAAAATTGTATCAATTACCCGATCAGCAATTCGCCAATCTTTACTGGTTTCGATATGACTGGTTCACGGATCCCCAAAATATGGCCGATTTTAAAGCAAAATATGGTTATGACTTAGGCGTTCCCGTTAATTGGTCAGCATACGAAGACATAGCAGAATTTTTCACGGGTCGTGAAATTGACGGTGAAAAAGTGTATGGCCATATGGATTACGGTAAAAAAGATCCTTCACTTGGCTGGCGTTTTACGGACGCTTGGATGTCAATGGCCGGCATGGGTGATAAGGGTGAACCAAATGGCTTGCCTGTTGATGAATGGGGCATTCGTGTGAATGAAAATTCGCAGCCTGTCGGATCATGCATGGCGCGTGGTGGCGCAACAAATAGCCCGGCTGCCGTATATGCACTGCAAAAATATGTGGACTGGCTAAAAAAATATGCTCCCCCTGCAGCGGCGGGAATGGTCTTTTCAGAGGCTGGCCCCGTTCCTGCGCAAGGAAATATTGCGCAGCAAATGTTCTGGTACACCACTTTTACACCCGATATGGTTAAAGCAAATATCCCTGTGGTAAATGATGACGGCACCCCAAAATGGCGCATGGCCCCCTCACCACATGGCGCATATTGGAGCGAAGGGACAAAAATCGGGTATCAGGATGCGGGTTCATGGACTTTAATGAAATCAACACCGGATAATCGCGCAAAAGCAGCATGGCTATATGCACAGTTTGTCACATCAAAAACAGTAGATGTTAAAAAATCACATATCGGATTAACATTTATTCGTGAAAGCTCTGTTCAGCATGCATCATTTACGGACCGTGCCCCAAAGCTTGGCGGCCTTGTAGAGTTTTACCGTTCCCCAGCCCGTATTAGATGGTCACCTACGGGTACAAACGTACCTGATTATCCAAAACTCGCACAGTTATGGTGGCAGAATATTGGTGATGCGACATCAGGCGATAAAACACCACAAGAAGCATTGGACGGATTATGCTTTGCGCAAGAACGGTTGCTCAGAAGATTAGAGCGTGCCGGAGTCCAGGGTGAATTCGGTCCCAAATTAAATCCAGAGCAAGGGGCCGATTATTGGCTTGCGCAAGCGGGCGCACCAAAAGCGAAGATTGCAAACGAGAAACCGTCCCCAATCACGATTGGTTATGACGAACTGGTTAAGTCATGGCAGTAACGAGCGTATTTAATCATTAAGGATTAGCAAATGGGCGATTACATTCTGTCAATCGATCAAGGAACCACGTCAACACGTGCTGTCGTTTTTGATCAGGAACTCAATATAATTTCGATGGCACAAGAAGAGTTCCCGCAACATTTTCCAAAGCCTGGCTGGGTTGAACATGATCCTGATGATTTATTTAACACCGCACTTAGCACATGCCGAGAAGCAATCAGTAAAGCTGATTTAACATCCGTCGATATTGCTGGTATCGGCATTACAAATCAACGTGAAACAACCGTATTGTGGGATTCTGAAAGTGGTAAGCCAATTCATAATGCCATTGTTTGGCAAGATCGACGCGCAGCGAATTTATGTGCGGATTTAATTGATGCCGGCCATTCAGAAATGGTTGCTGAACGCACAGGGTTATTAATCGATTCATATTTTAGCGGTACAAAAATTAGTTGGGTTTTAAAGAATATCGAAGGTGCACGTGAAAAAGCTGATGCTGGAAAATTACTTTTTGGTACCGTTGATACCTGGCTTATTTGGCGTTTAACGGGTGGGACCATCCACGCAACCGATGCAACCAACGCATCAAGAACAATGATATATGATATTAGAAATGGATGCTGGGATCAGGATCTATTGAAATTGCTTGATATTCCCGCTTCGGTCCTACCAGAAGTTAAGGATTGCGCGGCCAATTTTGGTGGAACTTTACCTGAATATTTTGATGGGACCATTAAAATTTGTGGCGCTATTGGTGACCAGCAAAGTGCGACGGTCGGACAGGCATGTTTTAGCCCCGGAATGATTAAATCAACTTACGGAACGGGATGTTTCGCCCTATTAAATACGGGCGATACCATTGTTCGTTCAAAAAACCGCTTACTATCAACGGTCGCCTATCAACTTGATGGCAGCCCATCATACGCCCTTGAAGGATCGATATTTATGGCGGGTGCCATAGTGCAGTGGCTTAGAGATGGTTTGAAAATGATAAATGATGCCACTGAAACACAGGCCTTGGCCCATCAATCGGACGACAATCAGAATGTTGTTATGGTTCCGGCTTTTACCGGTCTTGGCGCTCCTTATTGGGACGCAGAAGCACGCGGCGCCATATTTGGGATGTCGCGTGGCACGGGTCCCGCGGAAATCGCCAGAGCAGCATTAGAAAGTGTTGGTTATCAAACACGTGATTTAATTGAATCCATGTATAAAGATTGGAATGTCACAAATAACAACGATACGATCTTAAGGGTCGATGGTGGTATGGCGTCCTCTGATTGGACCATGCAATTCTTATCGGATATTCTTGGTGTTTCAGTTGACCGACCCAAAATATTAGAAACAACAGCCGTTGGCGCCGCCTATATGGCAGGCTTTTACGCTGATTTATTACCTGGCCCCGATGAATATGCACAAAAATGGGTTAGAGAAAGTCGATTTATCCCCGAAATGAGTACGCATCTTAGAAAAGAGAAATACGACCGCTGGCAAGATTGTGTTTCAAGAGTATTGTCAGAGCCCCCAAAATAGATTTATATAAAATGGCAAAGCAAACGAAAAATAATGCTGAACGAAAGCAACGGGTGCGTAACCGTAACGAAAAGAAAATCATTTCGGCTGCAGAAAACATATTCTCTGAAAAAGGATATAACACAGCAACCATCCAAGAAATTGCTGATAAGTTAAATATGCCGAAAGCCAACATTCATTATTATTTTCCGACAAAGAAAGATTTATATTTAACCGTCATTATGAAACTTCGTGACCTATGGAAAAACGAAGTAGACGTCATGATGACCAAAAGCGATGCTAAGACCGCCTTACTGATTTATGTCAGAAGCTTGCTTGATATTTCATTTGAAAATCCGCATGCCCATAAAATTTGGAATTGGGAAATGATGCGCGGCGCAAGAAACCTTACGTCGGACATTCGTGAAAGCATGAAAAAAAGAAATAAAAAAGAAACTGCGCTCATTCAGAGTTGGGTCGATACCGGACAAATTGTTTCGATTGAACCACAAAATTTACTTTATTTCTTATGGGGTATTACGACACATTTTTCACATCAGCGGGATCAAATTAAAATTTTAAACGGCAATAAACACTTAGGCAAAGAGCAGCATGAAAAGGTATATGATGATGCCGTCAATATGATCTTAAGAGGCGTCATCATTGAATAAACGCTGATATCCATACTATAAATTCTTATCTCTTTCTTCATAAAAATTGACTATATAGTCAAGTTTTTTATAATCTTCCTTTGATTTTATCATCTAAGGAAAAAATATAATGAAAAATGAAAATAATTGGGGCTTTGATACCAATGCGATTAGAGCCGGCGAATATCGTGATCCGGCAACAGGCGCACATAATACCCCTATATATCAAACCGCCACATTTTCATTTGAAACATCAGAAGATTTGACGCATGCCTTCAAAAATTATGATGATCCCAATGGACCAAACCTTTATACTCGCGAAGGAAATCCAACAATTGACATGCTGCAAGATAAAATGTCGGTTTTACAAGGAACAGAGAGCAGCTTAGCGATGTCATCGGGTATGGCAACAGTTGCAGCGGCCGTTCGTTTGTGCGCGAAATCAGGGGATCATGTGATTGTCACAGATAAGCTATTCGTCATTAGCCGCAATTTTTTCGTTGAAGAATGTCCGGAAATGGGAATTGAAGTCACATTTATCGATATGCTTGATTTAGATAGCGTGCGCAGTGCAATTAAACCAAACACAAAGGCTCTATTTGCAGAGACAATTACTAACCCTCAAATGTGTGTTGTTGATCTTACTGGCCTAAAAGAAATTGCCAGTGATCATGATTTATCCTTTATCGTTGATAATACTTATCTTGGGCCTTATCTGCTTCGTCCTGTTGAATATGGCGCAGATTTAATTCTTGATTCTGCCACAAAGTATCTTAGTGGTCATGGTGATGCTGTTGGTGGTATTCTGTGTGGGTCTGAAGAACATATTGCAAAAGCGCGATCAACGATGTCTTCGTTCGGACAGTGTATTAGTCCCTTTAATGCATGGCTTATTTTACGTGGTATTCGCACACTCCCGCTAAGAATGGACAGACACAGTAAGAATGCGCTGGCGCTCGCAAACATGCTTAAAAAACATGAAAAAGTTGATTGGATACGTTATGCGGGCATACCAGAAAGTTATCAAACCCAATTAATAGAAAACCAATTTCCTAAAGGGTGTGGCGGCATGCTATCATTCAACATTAAAGGTGATCCAAATAACCTTCATCAATTTATGAATGCCTTGAAAATGGTTGATATGGCAACCAGCCTCGGCGATGTATACACATTGGCTGCCGCAAGAGTAGACTATGGTTTAATCAGAGTTTCAGTTGGCTGCGAAGATGAGAAAGATATTCTCAATGATTTTTCACAAGCCTTAGACGCCGTCCAAATATAAAGGTAATTAGTCACACATTAAATTAGGTAGACAGCAATGCAGCCATCAAGAGAAAAGTTTTCATCAAAATTTTTAACGATTATTGTAATGGTAGGCGCGGCTGTTGGGCTTGGAAATGTTTGGCGGTTTCCATATATGATGGGGGCCAATGGTGGCGGAACATTTTTATTATTTTATATTATTTTCACGGCCCTTATCGCTATTCCAGCTATGACAGGTGAACTCACATTAGGTCGCAACACACGCAGTGGTTCAATCAAAGCCTTTGAAACAGCTATGGGAAATAGGTTCGGTCAATATATCGGCTGGTTAATGGTGGCTTGTTATATGATTTCAAGTTCCGCTTACTTGGTCATCCTTGGCAACCTTTTATATGCATCAATTTTTGCTGGCACCACCGGATTTAACGCATGCTCAACTCCAGAATATGAAGCAAGCCTTGCAAATGGATGGATGCAGTATACGTTTGCCGTAACCGTTCTGCTTGGCACACTCTTTATTGTTTATCTTGGTGTGGTAAAGGGTATTGAACGTGTTAGTAAAATCATTGTGCCTTTGTTTTCAGCAGTGCTTCTTTATTTGGTCGTATACACGTTTTTATTAGAAGGCGCGACCGATTACATGGTTGAGTTTTTGAAACCCGATTGGTCCAAGGTAAACAGCGATCTTATTTTTGCGGCGCTTGGTCAGGCCTTTTTCTCATTAGGGTTGGGCGGCACCATCATGGTGATTTATGGCAGCTATATGTCTAAGGAAGAAAATATAATTAATACGGCGACAAGCACGGCTCTCTTTGATGGCGGTGCCGCTCTTATGGCCACATTTTTCATTGTACCGACCGTCCTAATCTTTGGTTTAAATATGTCGCAAGGGCCAACGCTTCTGTTTTACACATTACCGCAAGCATTCGCCGTTTTGCCAGGAGGAAGAATAATTGGTGCCGTGTTCTTATTGGCTTTATTCCTCGTCGCATTTTTATCGATCGTTGCAACAGTAGAAGCCGTCGTCGGCAGCATTAGTGAACGATTAAAAGGGGAAAATAGCCGAAAGAAAATTATCCTCGCATTGTTAATTGTCGAAGTGCCTATGATTATCCCAAGTGCCCATGACCCGGATTTCATAGGTAAAGTTGATCTTTATTTTGGGTCAGGAATGCAAATATTCGGTAGTGGCCTTGCGGTGCTCGTGATAACGCGCTTCTTATCAAAATTTGATTTTTTACATGAAGTTTTTGGAAGCGTAACCATGAAGTGCCACCAACATTATTACCGTTGGATTAGAACAGCCGTGCCTATAACAATCTTTATTGTTCTGGCTACCTACCTATGGTCTCAATTTACGGCTTAGCCTTTAAAAAATTGCTCATTCTTTTCAGTAAAAATCAATTTTTCATGCTTGCTTTTTCGCCCCGAAACACGTTTTCGCCATACCCGAAAGCTAGAAGGTTTTAAGTAGGAACGCATAATCTTGATGACCTGCTTTTCACTGATACCAGTTTGTCTTTCTATTGTATCAAAGCTGGTATCATCGCACCAAGCCATTTCAATGATCTGATTATATTCGTTTGAGAGTTCACTTTTGGGGGCTTTATTTTTCAAATTATTCTACCTTCATCAATAGCATTAAACGATCTCACCGCGATCTAGTGAATTCAAAAACCGTCTGCTATCTTCTTTTATTGCATTGATTTTGTCTAATTCCATTTTTTCAAGTAGGTTATAAACTATTCTTAGCCTGTTATTATTGCTCAACTTTTCTTGATTTCGAATTAAAAAATCCCAGTATAAATAATTAAATGGGCAAGCATCAGGTCCATTTTTCTTCGTCGCTTTATAGCGGCAATTTTTACAGTAATCTGACATTTTATTTATGTAAGACCCGCTCGCCGCATAGGGTTTAGACGCTAAATTACCGCCATCTGCAAATAAAATCATTCCAGTAACATTTGGAAGCTCGACCCATTGAAAGGCATCGGCATAAACGATTAAATACCATTCATTTACTTCTTCGGGTGATAAACCTGCTATGAGTGAAAAATTCCCTAGTACCATTAAGCGCTGAATATGATGGGCATAGGCATTTTCTTTGGTTTCCTTAACGCATTGACGCAGGCAATTCATTTGCGTTTCGCCGTTCCAAAATAAATTGGGCAGTTTACGGTTTGCTTCTAAATAGTTTTCATTTTCATAGTGCGGCATTTTCAACCAATAAATACCGCGGACATATTCCCGCCAGCCTATTATTTGCCGAATAAAACCCTCCACCGCATTAAGAGGGGCCAATCCTTCTTCATATGCATTTTCAGCTTCACGCACACATTCATAAGGTAATAGAAGTCCACAATTAATGTAGAAACTAATATGAGAATGATACATCCACGGCTCACCTTCTATCATGGCATCCTGATAATCACCAAAGTGAGCGAGGCGTTTATTAATAAACATAGTAAGGGCATTTAGGGCATCATCCCTGGTAACGGCAAAATAGAATGTTTCAAGATCGCCAAAATGATCTGGGAAAAAATGCTCGACTAATTTTATAACGTCTTGTGTAATAGTGTCTGGTTTTTTATCGAATGGTTTAGGTACCGACAATCCTTCTTTAGGGGGCTTACGGTTTTCTGCATCAAAATTCCACGCGCCTCCCTTTGGCTTTCCCTTATCCATTAGAATTTCATATTTTTTTCGCATCTCGCGATAGAAATATTCCATTCGTAATTGTTTACGACCCTCTGCCCATGTTTCGAACTCTTCATGAGTGGATAAAAACCGGTCATCCGCTCTTATTTCAAGAGGCACGCCAAAATCCGTATTTTTAAGATCTTCCAATACTCGATATTCGCTTGGTTCCGTGAAGATTACTTTGCTTGGTGAATAAAGTTTAATCACGCGTTTAAGTTCAGCTACAAATGAATTTTTATTCTTTGCATCATCAAGCTTGGTATAACGTAATTGATACCCTAGATTTAACAGCTCTTTTGCAAAGTGCCGCATCGCAGAGAAAATAAATGCTATTTTTTTCTTATGATGTTTAACATATGTAGCTTCTTCCCATACTTCACACATAAAAATCATATCTTTTTCAGGATTAAATCCTTCAAGACAAGATATTTTTTGATTGAGCTGATCACCTAGTATAAAGTGTAAATTCATAAGAAAATTTTAGAAGCATATTTATATTTAATGCTTCCCGCGCTTTTAAACAGAATTAAATTACTTCGAACAATTGGCGTTTCACGCAAATCATACCGAAAACTACACTTTGTTTACGTTATGAAAACAGTATTGGACGCAACTTAATAAATTACAGTCAATTATTATCGGCCGATGACTTGTACACTATCACTTTGTGCGCTTTTATCTGGAACAATATAAACTTTAACGCCTTTCAAAATGTCAGTCATTTCTTCTAAGTAAAGCCTACGTTCCATTGATTGTGGTGATTTTTGCCATTCTTGGGCCAAGTTTGTAAAGCGCGCCACGTCACCTTTTGCTTTTTCAATCCGGGCGAACTTATTTGATCGACCTTCATTTCTAATTCTATTTGCTTCTGCTTCCGCTTCAAATAGCATTTGATTTTTCTGGGTCTCTGCTTGCTCAAGAGTACGGTAGCGATCTGAATTGGCGTTTTGTACAAGTTGAAACGCATCCGCAACACCATCATTATTCGGCGGTGATAATGATTTAATGATAACATCCTGAACTTGAATTCCAATTTGTGCTTCATCTAATTCAATTTGCATCGCTTGCTGAATTTCTCTACCCAGTAATTGACGGCCGGTGGTTAAAATATCATCGACACTTTGCTCCACGAGTGTTCGTGTCAACATTTTTTGCGCAAGAAAATCAAGAAACACTTCCGGGCTATCATGGGACACTTCGTATAAATCAAGTTGCGTAATTGTATACTGAATATCAATTTTAATCTCTACCAAGCTCGCGCCGCCCGTCATCCATAAATTACGCGCTCCGAAGGTAAAGCTTTCTAGTTCCGGTGCGGTTTCACCAACAGATAGTATCAAGTTAGCTTTGGTGGTTTTAACGGTTTGTCTGCCAAATGGATATGGCAAATTCCAATGAATTCCAGCCTCAACATTCTTATCTATCATTTTGCCGAAAATATAAGTAACGGCTGTATCTTCGGGCTCCACCGCGTAAAAACCCGTTACCGCATATAACGGTATAATAAGTGCGCCTAAACTATATAAAATTTTCTTGAACATCTTTTTATCCACCTATCTCTTCTTTAAAGGTGGGTTGGTAAGAAGATCAAGTAGGGGCGAATCTTCTGGTAAGATTAACGTTGTGTCATCATCAATGATGCTCTGGTAAACCTCTAGAGTTCTAAGGAATTCATAAAAATCCTCTCTGTCTTTATAGGCTTCAGCATATATGCGCGCGGCTTCGGCTTCACTTTCACCGCGGGCAATTTCGGCATCTGCTTCGGCTGACGATATAATTTCAGCACTTTGTCTGCTGGCGTCAGCGAGGATTTTTCTTGCTTCAGCATCCCCTTCTGAACGATATGATTTTGCAATACGTTCACGTTCTGCACGCATACGTGCATAAACACTGATCAAATTCTGAGCTGGGAAATTAAATTTTGATACGCCGACGGTCGAAAATTCAATACCATAATCACGGCTGGCAATTGCTGATGCTTCCGTGAATATTTTCTGCTCCATGGCTAAAATATTTTCTGACGCCTTCATATCTTCTAATTGTGTAATGTCAGCAGGAATATAATCAGTAAATGGTTTTTGACCTAGGGCCGCACCAAAGAGCGATTTCACAAGATTTTCAATTCGAGCCTCTGCTGCATCACGTGTTCTTAAAGCGGTCAGGAATTTTTCAGGATAGATAATTTTCCACGTTAAAAAAGAGGACACAATGATATTCTTTTTATCAGACGTCAGGAATTCTTCTTCCGGGATGATCTGATACATGTTTCTCTTATCAAAACGAACAACGCGTTCAAAAGGAATGGGAAGCTTTACTTTTAATCCCGGATCATCATGCACGGCGACCGTACGTCCAAAGCGTGTCAGAATGCTATATTCGGCTTCATTTACGACATAAAATGATGTTGTAAGATAACATGCTATCAAAACCGAAACTATAATGGTGGCTTTATTATTAATCATTTTAAATATCTTCCTTTAATCCTTAAACTTAAATCTGACCACGTCTTCTGCATTGGGGTCGAGCCACAAATCAAGGCCTTGAGAATTTCTTAGGCCGTTGAGATAAAGCGTCGGTAAAACCAATGATTTTTCCTGTGCTTCAAGCTGTAGTCGTTTTTCAGTCAGATATGGATATTCTTGGTGAACATCAGCGAGCGGTTTAAATCCTGCTGCTTCCCCTTTGGCACTTGCCACATTATTCACTGCATTAATTCTTGCATTTGCCTTAATGGTTTCAGAATTTCCTTTTGCTTCGTTAAGCATGGAAATGGCATCACCATCGGCTAGGAATAATTCTCTTTGTAAATCTTCTAGGGCACTTGCTACATCACGAAATGCATCATGCACTCTATTAGGTGCATGAACATAAACGAGCCTTGCATCCAATACATTGAAGCCCTGCTCTAGCGACTTTACCTTAAGCTTTAATGCTTCGCGAAAACGGCTTTCGAGGTTTCCTCGCTCCGTTGTGAATACTTGATCGATTGGCAATTGTATTGATTCAGAAACAAGAACCTGACGCGCAAGATCCATTAAAAGATTATCATTTTGCTCGCTGTAAAAATGGTAATTATAAATATCATCAATTTCATAAGTAATAACCGACTTAATCAACAATACATTTTCATCAGCCGTTAAATAGGTATTGGAGTTTTCATAAGAATTAACCCGTTGGCCGCTTACGGTAAAATTACCAAGACTTTCATCAATGGAAATTTGGCGTACGGTACTGCTTTCCACAACAACCGTTTCTGTAATCGGTGACGGTAATCTAAAATAAAGACCGGCCGATAAATCTTTATCAACCACTTCACCGAAACGCATAATCATCCCTTGACTGCCCGGTGGCACTTGAAGCGTGTAAAATGGATAAAGCGCAATAATAAAAATTGCCGCTAGAGCAGTCGTCAGGTTTTTCTGATGTGTTTTTAGAAAACGCCCCGCAATCGCTGCTTGTTTTTTAAGATCATTTAATGGCGCACGGTAACTCTTACGCCAGAAGCTAACAAGTACAAGACCAACAAAAACAATAGTCGAGGCCATTTTTAAAACGAACCAAAAGGTGCTATCTACACTATTAAGGGCTATCGTTGCTTCTGATCTGATAATATCCGCTGCAAAATAATCAAGCGTAATTCCGAATATAATAGCCACAATGATAATGGAAGACAAATACGCCCACATCACTCTATAACCAAGCATCTTACCGACGATATTAATGGTCGCAATACTGGTCGCAGGACCGGTTAAGAGATACACAAGTGCTGCCCCTGGTGAAAGACCGCTAACGATCAAGCCGGCGGCGACGGGCGTGGACATGCTCGCGCAAGTGTAAAGTGGAACACTAATCAAAACCATAATCAGCATTGAAAGAAGAACCGCTAAAAAGCTATCACCAAATGAAAAGAAATTATCAGGAACAAGCGCAAGCATGATACCAGTAATCACAAGCCCGACGACAACCCAGAAGGCAATATCATCAAGCATCGGGCCAAAGCCATATTTGAATATGCCTTTACCTTTTTCTTTTAAGGTTTCATTTTTTGAATCTGCAAGATCATCGTGATGATGATGGTGGTGATCGTGATCATGGCCACGCCCATCATGATGATCGTGATGATGATGTTCCGAAAGCTCATCAAGTTTCTTTTGCTCTTCTTTAGAAAGCGCGACTTGTTCTTTTTCATCGCGCGTTAAAAACGCGCACGCCAGGCCTGCGGCGATTGCGCTAATTATGGCGGCAAATGGACGGTATATGGCCATAACTGGCCCAAGCAAACCATAGGATACAATAACGGAATCGACACCCGTTTCCGGCACGGATACAATGAATGAGGCCGTCGCCGGTTTTGAAGCACCTTTTTTCCTGAGTGTTGCTGCAGCGGGAAGCACGCTACATGAACATAACGGAAGCGGAGCCCCTAAAAGCGTCGCCCAGAAAATACCTTTAATACCGTTTTGCCCTAGATTTTTCGTAATCAATTTCATAGGGATAAATTCGTGCATTATCCCGGAAAATAACAATCCGAATAAAATAAATATTGAGCTCTGATAAAATATTCCAATGATCTCAGTAAAGATACTGACCATAATATCATATAGGGCTAATATAAACTCCATAACTTGACCTTTTATAATTTATCTAGCAGGCACCCTAAAAAAATATTCATTCTTCCCCAGTCCCTTTTTTTCTGATTCCAGAAGGCCTAATTATTATAGAGTTTTATCAAAATAATAAAGCCTTTCTTCAATCTTCAGAAATGTAGCAAAATTATAAACGCAAGTAACCATAAGATTCAAACATTATTCACTAGAAAAATGTTATTCCTCATTACCAATGCCATATTCGTTTCGGATGGCTTTGCTAATCATATCAGCATCATATGATATACTATCTGGCTTATCGTTAAAAAGCATAATGGTCATTTCACTTTTTCAATCGGACGGAACCGCTTTTATTAAACTAACTTCCGGTTTGGCCAACTGTCTAATTTATGACGTTAACTACATGAGTTTCTGGTTGATCACGATTAATTTATATTTCGTGAATTTGTTACAGCTCCAATAGTTGGTAGTATATTTTACATCAATTAAATTCTGGGGTTTGCTATGCTAAAAAAAAATATCAATTTTCTTCATCATCCTTTTCGTATCTCTATCGATAAATCAAATATCTATCGCAAAAGATCAGGACGCAACGCTAACTCTGATCTATAACCCAGCGACCAGTCAATCTGATATGAAAAGACTGATTAAAGAATTTGAAAAGGAGTTTGGCACTGTTCAACCATTTGATTTAAAGAAAAATACTAATTTTTATATTTATTACTATGTAACGGACGAGAATTACGTCCAATTTGAAATGACACGGCAAGATCAAGAAAATATAATAGGTAGAGATCTATCCTCATTTACGTCAGATGGATTTATCGGGTCTGCTAAATATTTAGCATTTAAAAGACGCACTATGATAGATGGAAGATTTTCTTCAGGAAGAAGGAATATTACTGCCAAAGATATT
>NZ_CBFIEP010000107.1:0-17618 GCF_965661635.1 Pseudemcibacter sp.
TTACTTATTTCGGCAGCCATATCGTTTGTAATACGGTAATAATCCTTCATATCTGTGGCTTCATCGTGAAGAAGGGACTGCTCAACCGCAACCATCATGCCCAAATATTCTTCAGGTGCCACCTTCATGGCCCTACCAACTGACTTGTGGTTTGGTGAACCATTTGCCTTGGCTGCTATGATTAAGTCTTTTCGGCCCAACAAAAGCCCTGCACTATAGGGGCCACGAAGTCCCTTACCACCGGAGAAACAACATAAATCAAATCCAAGTTTTACTGTATCCAGCAAATTTTGAATAGGAGGGACAGTCGTCGCTGCGTCACATAATGTAGGAATATTTTGTTCTTTTCCTATCTTAATCCAGTGTTCTAAGGGAATTTCCCCTTCCATTTTACGCACATAAAACATCATCGCCGTTTTTTCATTTATGGCGTTTAAAAGATCTTCTTCGGTGTCAACCATCACAAGCTTTGCACCCGGCACTCTTAATGCCCGATCGTATAAATATTGGTGTGACCTTTGTAAAATGACCTCATTTTTTGTGCCCACCGGCGGATGAGGAAGCGTTTCTAATATCTCTTTATTTAATCCGGACATACATCCGGCCACTGACAATATTATCGCTGACGTAGCACCCGCCGTTACACACGCATACTCAGATCCCACGAGCTCAGCAATCCTATTTCCCACAGCATCATGTAAATCTTCCATATCTGCCTTATTTTGAACGGCATAATCCATGGCTTCGATTACTTCTGGCCACATTTCTTCACCGCCAAGTGATGAATATGAACCAATAGCGTTGATAAATGGTTTTACACCAAGTTCTTTATGAAAATCTCTTTTAAATTTAGGTGCCCCTACCGTCGAGGCTCCAAAAAGAATTTTTTGTAAAAATGAACGCCGAGATGACATGACTTTCCCCTTTTTCTTTATATGACTATAGATAAAAGAGAAATAAACATAAATAGGGCAGACGGACTAAAGATTAATCATCATCAAATGTATATCATTATAGATATGGTTTTAACCTATCGAGAGCCTCTTCTAATATGTCTTGCGTTTGCGCAAAACATAACCGGAACCATCCTGGTTCTGGCATTAAAAATGCGTCTCCCGGTGCTAATCCAATTTTTGCTTTTTCAATTAACATCCGGGTATACTCAACACTGTCATCAACAGTATTAATTCTAAAAAAAGCATAAAACGAACTATGCGGAATTGGACATGTGATATTATGGCTTTCATGTAATGTTTCACAAACAAGGTCTCGTGCGTCACGGTACATTTCGTTTGTTTGCTTAATAAACGTTTCACCTTCTCTAAGCGCAACAACGCCGCCTCTTTGCGTAAAAGCGGGGGCGCAAGCCACAGAAAATTCCATTAATTTCTCAACAATTGGGGCAAGGCTAGGCGGCAACGTTAACCAACCAAGGCGCCACCCTGTCATCGCCCATGTTTTTGAAAATGAATTCACAACAATCAATTTATCTTCTGGGAGTGATGCTTTTATAAAAGAAGGGGCAACTTTTTCTTCATACACGGTTCTTGAATAAACCTCATCGGCGATGATCCATGTTCCTCTTTCACGTAAAGTTGCCGATATTTTATCAATTTCTGCCTGTGTAAGCATAAACCCTGTCGGATTTGACTGAGAATTGATTAAAACCACTTTTGCTTTTTTGACTTTTTCTAAAAAGTCATCACAATTGAGTGTCCAACGTCCGTTCTTTACCTCCAAAGGATGTGTAATAAGCTCCGCACCTTGTAATGCTGGAACATTTAATAAATTTGGAAAAGCCGGTATAAGTGTTGCAACTTTATCTCCGGGCTCAAGTAGTGTCTGAAAAGCCAAATTCAAGGCATTTCCACCTGAAACTGTTACAGCAATCCGGTCAGAATTAATATTTACTTGATAAAGCGAGGTCATATATTCTGCAATCGCTTCTCTTAAATATGGTTTTCCTAATCCTTCTGCATAGAAGGTTTCACCTTTTGAGAGTGAACTTGCAGCCGCATCACATATCATCTTTGGTGTTTGGACATTCGGCTCACCAAACCAAAGAGGGATTAATCCTTCTGTGCCCATTGCTGAATTTGCAATTAATCTGGTAAGGGAAGGCGCAATCTCGACGCCTCTGCTTTTTAATCCATCACTTGCCAATATCATTTCATATGCTTTCATTATTCACTTTTTATAATGACAATGTCATGACCATCTATAGAAATCAATATTCGCAAAACAAAAAAAGGCTCCAATATTGGAGCCTTTCTTCACAGTATATTTAGAATTTAAATTACGCCCGGGAAATTACCGCCATCAAGCAATATATTTTGCCCTGTCATATAGCCCGCATGTGCAGAACACATCCAACCACAAGCTTGGCCAAACTCTTCCGGCTGGCCAAAGCGACCAGATGGGTTTGCCGCCATACGGCTTTTACGGGCTTCTTCTATGCTAACCCCTTTTGCTTTGGCTTCACCTGCGACAACTTGCTCGATTCGGTCCGTTTCAAATGGTCCAGGCAACAAATTATTAATTGTGACGTTATCTTTTACAGTTGTTCGTGCAACGCCGGCCACAAAGCCAGTAAGACCCGCACGTGCACCATTTGAAAGCCCAAGAACACTAATCGGTGCCTTCACAGCACCAGAAGTAATATTAACAATGCGGCCAAATTTACGTTCGATCATGCCGTCAACCACCGCTTTAATCAGTTCGATTTGTGTAAGCATGTTTGAATCAAGTGCTTTAATCCATGTGTCACGATCCCAATCACGAAAATTTCCCGTAGGAGGACCGCCAGCATTGTTAACAAGAATATCGGGGTTAGGACATGCGGCCAATAATTTTTCACGGCCTTCCGCTGTTGTGACATCACATGCAACTGCTGTCACTTCAGAACCTGTGGCATCACGGATTTCCTGTGCTGTGGCTTCCAATACTTCTGCGTTTCGTCCATTGATAAACACATGCGCACCGTCACCGGCCAATGTCATGGAACATGCTTTCCCAAGGCCCTTTGAAGACGCGCAGATGATAGCTTTGCGTCCTTTAATTCCTAAATCCATTTTTTATAACTCCTTTAATATGATTTAATTTATTTTGATCCTAAATAGGCTACGGCCATGGAAAGCCCAGCCCAACATGGATCGATAATTGGTTTATTAAGTAAATTTTGCAACCATTCTTTATGTAATCCCATACCGGCGCAACCAAGTATTAAAGATTCTGCCCCGAATTTTTCTACAAGAGCACGTCCCACTTCTTCAATACGGGGACGCGCTAGTTCAATATCCTCTAGTTCCAACACACCCAGATTTAAGGCAAGATCCGCTGCAAGCAAATCGGAAAGGCCCGCACGCTCCACTTGTTTAATATGACGCTCAACGGAGACATCCAAAATTGAAATCATCCCGAACTTTCCGCCACTGTTGGCGGCTAAGTGCATGGCACTTTCAGCGATGCCAAATACATTCTGAAACCCTAACGCCCTTAGCTCCTGAACACCAGGATCACAAAAACACGCTATGACATAGGCATCATAATCAGATTTTTTAACATATTCTGTGACAAGTTCGTGGGCAAGATGTGCATCTTCCATACTTTCAATGGCTTCTGGTGCCTCGGCGATTTGATCATAATCAATCGTTACATTTAAAAGTGAGGCAGGCACTTCTAACTCTTCTTCCATTCCTTTTGTGACTGAACATGATGAGTTCGCATTTAACATTAAAATGCGCGGCTTAATTAATTGGTTCATTTATTAAAACCCCAATGTTCAAAAATACTACTATGGACATTATTGATATGACGAGCCATTCGCGTAGACGCAAGCGCCCCATCTCGCTTTTCTAACGCATCAATAATATTTAAATGTTCTTTACTACCTGGTTGCTTGCGGTCAGGAAGGCGCTCATGATCAAACATTGCTGTTCTTCGTCTTAAATCATTAATCAATTCATTGACCAAACTGTTATTGGAACTTCTCGCAATGAAATTGTGAAACATATCATCAACTTCTCGAAGCTCTAATGCAGTAACAGACCTTTTTTCCATTAATTTTTCGATAGTTCCACGAATTTTTTGAAGCTCTTTCGCATCAGCATTTTTCGCGGCCTCTCTTACTGCATCACATTCAAGTAATTTTCTAACATGCAGTATTTCAACGAATTCTTTTAAACGGACCTCACGAACCACAACTCTACCACCGCTTCGCTCTAAAAAGCCCTCAGCTTCCAAACGGCTTATGGCCTCTCTTACTGGTGTTCTGGATACATTCATATGTTCGGCAAGGCGTCTTTCCTGAACGGGATCTCCATATGCGAGCTCTCCTTTTAAAATCATATCGCTAATAAGAAGGTATGTTCGTTCGCCAAGGCTTTTTTCTTCACCCATATCATCGAAATTACGGCCAATTTCTGGCAGTTCTTTTGATGTAGTGGTTCCACTTGGCGTTAACATTTAAATCCTCGCTTGATTATCAGGTGTACCAATGGTATACCATTTGAATACCAAATACAAATAATAAAATAAACCTATCAAATTCAGGATGGATAAAAAAATGGCCTTATATGATCTAGTCATCAGAAACGGACATACTGTAACCGAAATTGAGCAGAAAAAACAAGACGTTGGCATCAAGGATGGCAAAATTATCGCACTGGGCGAAAACCTTGAAGAAGGAGAAAGAGATATTGATGCTACTAATAAATTAATATTACCAGGCGGTATTGATGCGCATTGTCACATAGAACAAAAATCATCAAGTGGAATTATGACTGCTGATGATTTTTATAGCGGTTCTGTGTCTGCTGCATTTGGGGGGACCACAACATTACTGCCCTTTGCCGCTCAACATCGCGGACAAAGTTTACGTGAAGTTGTTGATGATTATATGGCATGCGCAAAACCCAAATCGGTTATTGATTATGGCTTCCATCTTATTATTTCGGATGCTTCAGACGCTATTATTGGTCAAGAACTTCCGGCCATGATTGAAGACGGCATTACATCCTTTAAGATCTATATGACATATGACAACCTGAAACTGAATGATTATGAAATTCTTAATGTTCTTGCTGCAGCAAGACGTGAGCAGGCCCTGGTAATGGTGCACGCTGAAAACCATGATGTCATCAGATGGATCACCGAAAAGCTCCTCGACCAAGGACTTGGTGATCCGAAATATCATGCCATTGCCCATGCTAGTCTTGCTGAAAAAGAAGCAACCCACCGCGCGATTACACTTGCAGAGCTACTAGATACACCTATGTTAATTGTTCATGTCTCTTCTGAGGCAGCCTTAACCGAAATTCGCCGCGCACAGGAACGTGGCCTTAAAATATACGGTGAAACATGTCCACAGTATTTATTCCTTACCATTGATGACCTTGATAAAGATGGAATGGATGGGGCAATGTTCTGCTGTAGTCCACCACCGCGCAATAAAGAAAATCAAGAAATCATATGGGAAGGCCTTATCGACGGATCATTCAGTGTCTTTTCATCAGATCATGCACCTTATCGCTATGATAGTAGTGGAAAATTGTCTGCTGGTCCAAAACCAACATTCGATAAAATCGCGAACGGCGTCCCCGGACTTGAAATTCGTATGCCGCTTCTATTTTCAGAAGGCGTACAAAAAGGGCGAATGGACATCCATCGCTTCATTGATGTGACATCAAGCATTCCAGCAAAAACATATGGCCTATATCCGCGAAAAGGAACAATCGCTATAGGTTCTGATGCGGATGTCGCGATCTGGGACCCGGATAAAGAAGTCGAAATAACAGCTGATGCTCTACATGATAATATGGATTATACCCCTTATGAAGGAATGGTTTCTAAAGGTTGGCCGATAACAGTGATTAGCCGTGGACGCATCGTAGTAGAAGACGAAGAACTTAAAGTAGAGCGAGGCAGTGGAGTATATTTAAAACGCGAACGTTCTGAATTTGCCAAACCGCTAGAAAAATTCGTCCCCGAAATGGATCCAAAAAAGAACTTTAACGCCAAACTAATATAAGGAATAACCATGAGTGCATTATTAAATGAACAAGCAAAAGGCGTCTATATTATCGCAGCCACACCGTTCTTAGACGATGACAGCATCGATTTTGAAAGCATTGATACTCTGACTGATTTTTATTTAGAGAAAGGCGTCACCGGCATCACAATCCTTGGTATGATGGGGGAAGCACAGAAATTAACGCCGGAAGAATCGCAAGCCGTTATGAACCGTGTTATTGATCGGGTCGATGGCCGTGTGCCCGTTGTTGTAGGCGTCAGTAACCCAGACATGGATAAATTAGTGGCGCTCTCAAATTCCGCTATGAAAGCGGGGGCCGCGGGTGTGATGGTTGCGCCTAATCCCTCACATAATAGCGATGAAGCAATTTATGATTATTATATCGCCGTTGATAAAGCGCTTAACTCAAAAGTTCCAATGATTTATCAAGATTTTCCACTGGTAACCAAGGCTCCTGTATCCGTTGATTGCCTAATGCGCATAATCCGTGATGTACCGCAAGTTGTCATGTTAAAACACGAAGATTGGCCAGGGCTTGGAAAATTATCAGAACTTCGCGCCAAATCAGCGGCACAAGGCTTGCGCCGCATTAGTATTTTATGCGGCAATGGCGGACTATATCTGCCACAAGAGCTTGGACGTGGTGCGGACGGTGCCATGACAGGCTTTGCTTATCCTGAAATGTTAGTGGGTGTTTGTGAAAAATTTGCAGCAGGCGATATAGACGCAGCAGATGATTTATTTGATCAATATTTACCGGTCATTAAACACGAACAACAGCCAGGCTACGGTCTTGCTGTTCGAAAAGAAACCCTACACCGTCGGGGTGTGATTACGTCTGCTAAAGTACGAACACCAGGACCAACCATGTCAGCTGATGACCATAAGGACCTTGACAGGTTGCTGGCTAGGCTCGATAAAAGACTTTCAGTTTAATAAAAATAGAGGATAATATATTGAAAATTAACTGTTTTACAGTTTTGAAAATTGTCCTCCTCTTTCTTTTGTGGCCGATGATATCTGTTGCACAGGAAAGTAATGATCCGATTGTCGTCGGTGCCAATATTGGTAATGTTCCGTGGGAATTTCAGAATACCGACGGTACATTTATTGGTTTTGAAATCGATCTGGTAAATGAAATTGGAAAACGACTTAATCGTCCCGTGAATATCATCAATGTCCCTTTTAACGGCTTATTTGCTGCCGTTCAGTCAGGTCGCATTGATATTGCCATGTCGTCAATAGGTATTACGGACAAACGGCTTGAAAGCGTCGCCTTTACGCAACCCTTTTATGATAGTGATCAATCGCTAACGGTTGTAAGGGGGAGCGGTATTACTTCATTAGAAGACCTGCGGGGACAAATTGTTGCCGCCGATACAGGCTCCACAGGAGATATATGGGCTACGGCTAATCAGGAAAAATATGGCTTTGCAGAAATTCGCCGCTATGAAGGATTAGCCCCTGCCATGCTAGATGTGGTAATTGGTCGCGTTAAAGGATACATCAGCGATATTCCCGCCCTTCAATATTATACGAAAGACAAACCCAATTTAGAGGTTGTTGAACGTATTCCAACAGGTGGGCGATATGCACTAATGCTCGGTAAAAATAGTGCAATCTTAAACGACGTAAATGATACCATTAGTATTTTAAAAGAAGAGGGTTTTGTAAATCAGCTGCATTTAAAATGGTACGGCACGCTTGCAGAAGAAAGTACCTCTACGGCAAGAGTAGTACCCATGCCAACAACAAGTGATGGATTGATATTCAATTTTGTTGAAACTTTCCTGAATATGGATGTCTTTCTACAAACCTATCCGATGCTCATTGACGGATTATTTACGACAATCCAACTGGGTATCTTAGCGATTGTCGCGGGGTTAATCCTGGGGCTCATCTTAGCCTTATTAAAATTATATGCCCACAAAGCGGTCCGTATAATCGTCAAAGCATATATTGATGTATTTCGGTCAATTCCCTTATTGGTTCTTCTGATTATTATCTTCTACGCCTTGCCTTTTGTTGGCATTAGTTTATCACCTTTTTATGCGGCAGCCGTTGCCTTAACGGTTGTTTCTGGTGCTTATACGGCCGAAATATTCCGTGCCGGTATTGAAGCCATTCCCAAAGGTCAATTCGAAGCTTCTGAAGCATTAGGATTAAGTTATAAGGATATGATGGTAGACGTTATTCTTCCGCAAGCCATTAAGGTGGTTATTCCACCGCTCACCAATAACTGTATTAATGTGATCAAGGATACGGCCCTTGCATCCGTGGTGGCGATGCCGGATCTTTTAAAACAAGCAACTCAGGCGCAGGCCGTCGCAGCCAACCCAACACCCCTTATTGCCGCGGCCGTTATTTATCTGGCTTTTCTATTACCCTTGGTTTTATGGGTTTCAGGATTAGAGAAAAAATTTAAAGCAGGGGATACACAATGAGTACTCTGATTAAGTTAGAGACGGTCAATAAGCATTATGGCAATTTTCGCGCCTTAACCGACATTGATTTAGAAATAGCCGAAGGTGAAGTCGTCTGTGTTATAGGACCTTCCGGTTCTGGAAAATCAACTATGATACGGTGTATTAATCTTCTCGAAGAGTATGATAAATCAGGGACCATAAAAGTTGAAAATGTAAAAGTAGAAAAAGGGCGTAATTTAAAGAAGGTTCGCGCCGACGTCGGCATGGTTTTTCAAAACTTCAATCTTTTTCCACATCTTAGCATTCTTGATAACGTGATGCTATCACCCATAAAATCAAAAGGATTGAGTAAAGAAAAGGCAAAAAAAGTTGCCGTCGATTTACTCACTAAAGTCGGTATTGCAGAACAAGCTGATAAATTCCCAGCACAGCTTTCAGGGGGTCAACAACAACGCGTTGCCATTGCACGGGCGCTCGCGATGGAGCCAAAAGCATTGCTATTCGATGAACCCACGTCAGCGTTAGACCCAGAAATGGTAGGAGAGGTGCTTGATGTGATTAAAAACCTTGCAGCGTCGGGTGTTACCATGATCGTTGTGACGCATGAAATGGGATTTGCAAGACAAGTTGCCGATCGCGTCATTTTTATGGACGCCGGTCAAATTGTCGAGCAAGGAAGTCCCAATGAAATATTTGACAACCCAAAAGAAGAACGGACCCGTAATTTTTTAAAAGCGGTCCTAAATCATTAATTTAATTAAGGAAAAATAATCGTGGCATTGGATATGGATTTTGTACGGGGTGAGTTCCCAGCACTAAAGAATGAATGGACATTTATGGATAATGCCGGCGGGTCACAGATCTTAAAAGGCTGCGTTGATAAAATTTCAGAATATTATTATTCCCATAATGTACAGCTAGGCGGTAGTTACGATGTATCACAAAACTCATTAAAGGCCTTTGGTGAAGGGCGCGCCAATATTGCGACACTCTTCAATGCTGCAAGACCTGAAGAAATTGTATTTGGTCCTTCTACAACCGTGTTACTGCAATTTTTAAGTAAGGCAATGTTAAGTCAGTTTAAAGCAGGCGACGAAGTGATCGTTACGATAACAGATCATGAAAGTAATATTGGCCCATGGGTCTGGTTAGAAGATCGCGGCGTCAACATTAAGTTTTGGCCTATGAATAAAGAGACATACGAATTAGAACTTGATGCGCTTGATGCCATCATGACAGAAAAAACAAAGCTTGTTGCTTTTACGCATGTATCAAATTTGCTTGGTACCATTAATAACGTAAAAGAAATAACCAAATTTGTTCATGATCGTGGCGCACTTGTTTGTGTTGATGCAGTGGCATACGCACCACACAGAGCAATTGATGTTCAAGATTGGAATGTAGATTTCTATGCCTTAAGTCTATACAAAACCTACGGTCCACATCATGCGGCGCTCTACTGTCGCTATGACCATATGGAAGAGTTAGATAGCCTTTATCATTATTTTTATGACAAGACCAAAATTCCCGCAAAAATGGAACCGGGTAATGCCAATTATGAACTTTCATATGCATCAGGCGCCATAGTTGATTATTTGGTCACTCTTGGGGAAAAAGCCGGATCAAAAGGCACACGACGAGAGAAATTAGAAGCCGCCTTTCAAGACATCACCGAACAAGAAAATATTCTTTGTGAAAAAGTACTTAGTTACTTAAGAAAGAGAAATGATTGCAACGTTCTGGGCATTAATGATGGCACCAGCCCGAGAAGAGTTCCAACAATTGCTTTTACGATAGAAGGCAAAGACCCACAGCAAGTATGTATCGCAATGGATAAATATAAGGTGGCTGTTCGCTTTGGTGATTTCCATGCGCGCCGTTTATCAGATAGTCTTGGTATAACGGACCAGAATGGCGCTGTCAGAATTTCACTAACTCATTACAATACCGTTGAGGAAGTCGATAAGCTCCTTAGCGCTCTAGATGAAGTCTTAGCTAAATAAAGCCGCACTAATTTCATCTAATATCATCGGATCATCTAACGTTGCCGGGGTTTTATAATCTTCTTTCCCGGCAATGCTGCTCATGACACGGCGCAAGATTTTACCCGATCGGGTTTTTGGTAATCTTTTTACAATTACCGCATTTTTAAAACTGGCCACCGCCCCTATTTCAGTACGCACGGATTGTATCGCCTCCGTAATGATATCGTCCTGCGATTTTTCAGTGCCACTTTTTAAAACGATAAATCCATAAGGAATTTGCCCTTTAAGCTCATCTGCGACCCCTACTACGGCACATTCCGCAACATCCGGCATATTACTTAGGACTTCTTCCATCGAACCCGTTGATAATCTGTGACCCGCAACATTAATGACATCATCAGTTCTGCCCATAATGTATAAATAGCCATCTTCATCTTTATGACCCGCGTCACCAGTTAGGTAAAAGCCTGGATATTCTTTAAAATATGTTTCAATACAGCGTTGATTATCTTTCCAAATTCCTAGCATTCCACCTGGTGGAAGCGGTTCTTTAACGACAATATTGCCGAGCTTTTTAGGACCAAGTTCTTCACCTTCATCGCTAAATATTCTTACATCGTACCCCGGGGAAGGAACGCTTGGGCTGCCATATTTCACGGGCAAATGTTCTATCCCCATGAAATTTGCACAAATAGACCATGACGTTTCAGTTTGCCACCAATGGTCAATCACAGGAACACTAACCATTTTCTCTGACCATTTAACCGTATCAGGATCAGCGCGTTCCCCCGCAAGAAAAAGCGTACGAAAAGCTGAGATATCATAATTGTTTAGAAACTCTCCCCTGGGATCTTCTCTTTTGATGGCGCGAATAGCTGTGGGGGCAACAAATAATGCGTTTACTTTATGATCCGCAATTACGCGCCAAAATGCCCCTGCATCTGGCGTCCCTACTGGTTTACCTTCATATAAAATTGTCGTACATCCACGAACTAATGGGGCGTATACAATATAAGAATGACCGACAACCCAACCAATATCAGAGGCAGCCCAATAAACATCACCAGGGCTCATTGCGTAAACATTTTTCATGCTCCAGTTCATTGCAACCAGATGACCACCATTATCCCGAACGATGCCTTTTGGAGTACCAGTCGTTCCAGATGTGTAAAGAATATAAAGTGGGTCAGTTGCTTCTAACTCCAGGCAATCAACAGGAGTAGCCACTTTCATTAGCTTTTCCCAATAAAAATCACGACCATCTATAAGTTCTGCATCACATTCTGGACGTTTAACGATAATGGTTTTTGCAGTAGATTTGGAAATGGCCAACGCTTCATCAAGCAAGGGCTTATAAGCAATAACCCTACCGGGCTCTAATCCGCACGTCGCTGACACAATAATCTTGGGTTCAGCGTCAATAATCCTTTTCGCTAACTCATTTGAGGCAAACCCGCCAAAGACCACCGTATGAATGGCTCCTATTCTGGCACACGCAAGCATGGCTATTACAGCTTCTGGAATCATCGGCATATAGAGTAAAACACGGTCGCCTTTTTTCACGCCTTTTGCATTTAATACGCCTGCAAATTTCGAGATATGATCTTGCATTTCCGCATAGGTATACTTTCTAACCTGGCCCGTCATGGCACTATCATAAATGAGTGCCGTTATATCACCTTGTCCTGCAATTACATGACGGTCTATCGCATTATAGCATGTATTTATTTTTGCACCTTTAAACCATTGATATAATGGTGCATTTGTTTCATCTAGAACTTCTTCACATTCTTTAAACCAATGAATTTCTCTGGCTGCTTCTTGCCAAAAATCTTGCGGATTATTTTTCCACGATTGATATATCTTTTCGTAGCTACTCAATGGTCATACTCTTGATTAATTATTCAACAATACTTTAGATCGCTTTACATTTTATGCAATTGCTAATTTCTTACTGAGCATTCTATGTGCTTGCGCTATAAATTATTCATGTGATTAAAATAGTGAAATTTACTTAAAAATAATATTGGCCCACCCTTAAGGGGCAGGCCTATAATAAATTTGAAGAGAATAGCGTCAACGCTAGGCCATTACACCACAGCCTGGGGATCAGACTTGTCCTTTGGCTTATTCTTATCATTATCTACACCGACCTCGATTAAAGCTTGTTCTAGTGCATCTGCGCGATTTTTAAACCAATGATCATCGGTAATTAATTGAGCAACATCAAGTCCATGAAGTACATCATTTACTTCCTCAGTAATTCCTGCAAAATAAACGAACTTACCGGATCGGTCAGCGTCAGCAACTATTGTTTCGACAGCCTTTGCCGCTGATAAATCAAGAAACGGTACGCGAGAAAAATCAAGAATAAGAACCTGAACATTTCCTGTTGAACGTTCTCTAACAACATGTCCTAAATCGGCTGCCGCACCAAAGCTCAATGGTCCGCCAAAGTCAAAGAGTGTGACAGCACCATTACTACGCGCAAGAATTGCCCGCTCTTCTGCATTACCGACTTTATCATCTGATAAATTAAGTTTTTCTAATTGAGATTCAGATAGTTGCTTGATAAATGCTAAGGCAGCCAAAACAACACCAACGGCAACAGCTGTAATCAAATCAACGAATACTGTAAGACCGAGAACAATACCCATCAGAGCCAAATCCCAACGCGGTCCACGGTGGGCACGCTTTAAATAACTCCAATCAATGATATCATACCCCACTTTAATCAATATACCCGCAAGCGCAGCATGCGGAATAAGTGAAGCGAAAGGTGCAAACACAAGTGCAACAGAAAGAAGCACTACACCATGTAGCATACCTGAAATTTTAAACTGCCCTCCTGAGCGAATGTTTACAACAGTACGCATGGTAGCACCTGCACCCGGCACTCCACCAAAAAGACCCGCAACCGTATTACCGATACCTTGTCCGATAAGTTCTTGGCTCGAATTATGACGGGTACGAGTCATATTGTCAGCCACAAGTGACGTCAGTAAGCTATCGATTGACCCTAGCAACGCAAGCAAGAATGCGGCTTCAAGAACAATAACCATCGCGTCTTGGTCATATGTTGGCATTATGAATGTCGGCAACCCAGATGGTACATCACCCAAGATTGGTGCGCCCACAAAAAGAGTACTTAAAACTGTAGCAATGACCAACGCCGCTAATGGCGCGGGAAGATATTTGCCTAGCTTCTGAGGCCAATTAAACACCATAACGAGTGTCATTACTCCAATTCCGAGCGCTATCCAATTCGGGTCAATAACTGCACCAGGCACAGAGGTTAACGCAGGAATAGTTCCGCCACCCTCAGGCTCATGACCAAATAGCCTTGCTAATTGAAGAGCCACAATAATGACACCGATCCCGCTCATAAAGCCGGAAACCACAGGATAGGGAACAAGTCGGATCAAATGCCCGATCTTTAATAAACCAAATCCAATTTGAATTAGTCCCGCCAGAACAACAGCCGTAAAGACCAATTCAGGATTACCGCCCAAAGTGGTATAGACACCAGCAAAAACGACGACCATCGGGCCCGTTGGCCCAGAAATATTACTTCCCGTTCCACCAAATAGAGACGCTAAGAAACCAACAATAATGGCTCCATAAAGACCCGCCATCGGGCCAGCACCTGATGCTTCACCAAATGCAAGTGCTAACGGTAAGGCAACAATACCGGTAGTGATACCACCCATAATGTCGCCACGAAGATTAGACGTATTTAAATTATACATGTTTAGTACCCTCATTTAAATTTGTAGTTTTGATGAAAACTAAATTATTTTATTTTCATCATATTAAGCGAAATAAATTCGCTAATGTGTTTTGTTAGTTTCCAGAATTTGGTCTGAATAATCTTTGAAAACACAATAATTGAAAGTTTTAAAGCACCTCCAATATCTTTTCCTACCAATTTTACGCCCCTGCATTCTTATTTTTAATTAGTTTAACGCTTCGGATGTAAAACATTATTACATGATATATGCGTTCCATCATGATAATACAATTTGCTATTTTTCCGAATTTCCGATAGATTTTATCTATCACATCATTTAAGGAAGCTACATGATGCAAATTGGCCATCCTACCATTAAACAACTCAAATATCTGAAAACGGTTATCGAGCTGAAAAGCTTTCGCCAAGCAGCTCTCTCTTTAAATGTTTCGCAGCCGACCATTACGGCACAAATCGCCGCACTTGAAGAAAACTTAGGTCTTACACTTTTAGAGCGCTCAAGAACGGGTGCCCTTCCGACTGCTGCGGCTAGAGCAATGCAACCTCATATTGATTTAATGCTAGACGAAGTAAAATCCATTCGTGATGTCGCGCGATTTTCTCTTGATAGTGGGGCAGGCATTCACCGCTTGGGCGTGCCACCGACATTAGGTCCCTATATTTTGCCTGACATAATTCCCGACATTCATAAAACTTATCCAAATTTACGCCTATTTATTCGTGAAGATTCACCGAGAGAAATCGAAAATGGGTTATTAGACGGTAGGTTTGATCTCATTTTTACGACGCTACCATTGGATGTATCAGGCTTAACCGTTGAACCTTTATTTGGTGAACCATTTCGATTATGTGTCGCCCCTGACCACGATTTGGTAAAACAAAAAAAGGTCAATTCTAAAGACATCGCCGGCCAAAGACTTCTTGCAATTGAAGAACGTCACAGAATTTTTGAACAAATGCAGGGACTTGCTAATAAATATGGTGCCAGAATACTTCGCGATTACGAAGGTACAAGCCTTGATACTGTTAGGCAAATGATTGGAACAGGTGTCGGCATTGCATTTTTGCCAGCTCTTTATGTGCGCTCAGAAATCGAACCAAGGAACGATGTGGCCGTCCTTGAACTACAAGACACAACAGAGGATAGAGAGGTTGTTCTCGCTTGGCGTCCTAGCGCACCGCAAAGGCATCTTTATAAAGAACTCGCCGCCTTTATCCGTTCACTATGTGAAAAACGATTATCTGACTATTTAAATATAAAAAATTGAATTAAACCTCTTTCCAATTGTGGGACGTTTCTTATTTACAATACCAGGTGATAGTTAAAATCTATCAGAAATTCGGAAAAAATGTAAATTGTTTTATCATTAAGAAGACATATATAAAATGCAGTAATAAAAACCGTACAATTGTAAATGAAAGGAAAATGTAATGTCTATTACTGAAACTGATTTAGTACAAGCCCGTGTAGCTTGGGGAGATGCCTTAATTGCAGTCTCTAAAGCGTATGAAGAAGGTGGCATCGATGAAGCAAGAGCAGTGGCAATTAATGTTCTCGATTCTGCATATGGCTATAATCTTGGGCCTGTGCTTTTCAAACCAACATTAGCAAGTGGTGACCAAACATTCCGCCCGACAAAAGAAGGGGCTTTATCATACTTTGTTGGCCATGATGACAATTTCCCGCTAGATGGTGGTTTTGGCATCAAGGGATGGCGCCATTGCGAATCTGTTACATCAGCGAGCTTCATTGAGGGTGATGTTGCAATGTGGATGGGTTGGATTTCTTTAACGGATAAAGACGGTAATGTGACCACAGTTGATAAAAGTTGGGGTTACAAGAAAGATGAGAATGGAACATTACGTATCATTCATCATCATTCATCTTTACCTTATCAACCTTAAAATCTGATCATTAGAATCAAACTTTATAAGATGAAATTTGAAAAACCACTCTAATATAGAGTGGTTTTTTAGGTTAAAACGCTAACGATTACCAATGACGCATTTTATGGCCTTTATATGCATATAAGAAAATCAGTAAGTAGCACGGAATTCCAATTAAATAAGCCATTTGAAAATTATCGGTCATATCAACAATTTTTCCAAACACTAGAGGAATAATGGCCCCGCCTGATACACTCATTACCAACAGGGCTGAACCAAGTGGCGTAAATTTGCCAAGCCCTTTAAGCGCAAGGGGCCATATCGCTGGCCAAACGAGGGCGTTTGCCGTTCCCATTGTCGCAACAAAGAAAATAGGATTAGGAAGAAGCGGAAGACCCGTCCAACCCCAAAGAGCGTGGGTTACACTATTTGAATTTTCTGAACTCAAAGAGATGCAAATAATGCAAAGAAAACCAGTTATGGCGGAAAAATATAACGCCTGACTTTGCGACATATATTTTGGAATTGTGAATATGCCAACAAAATATCCGACCAACATAAAGATCATAGTATAGGATGTAAGTGTCGCAAAATGGGGGAGGTTTTCTCGGGCACCATATAAGCCTATTGTATCTCCGGCGATAACTTCCATTCCTATATTTGCAAAAAGTGCAATCGCTCCAAGTATGATTTGTGGATATGCAAAAATACTTTTACGATCATCTTCAGTGTCATGGGCGTTACTGTTTTCACTTATAGTTGGCAAATTAGAAAAATAGACCAATCCAATTAACATAATCAAAGCACATGCCATATAAATATAAGGCAGTATTAATCTTTCTGAAAGTGCTGTAATTTCAACTTCACTTAATTGACGCGACGTTAAATCGGACGCATCCCCTAAATCAGACAAAATCAGGGCCGCAAAAACAACGGGTACGACAACTCCTGCGAATTTGTTAATAACCCCCATTACGGCAATACGTCTAGCCGCACTTTCAATGGGACCAATAAAGACCACATAAGGATTAGAGGCTGTTTGTAATATTGTTAAGCCGGTTCCAAGCACAAAAAGCGCAATTAAAAATAAAATATAATTCGCGCTTAAGGCTGCGGGTATGAACAAAAGTGCACCACTAGACATAATTGCCAACCCAATGGCCATACCGTTACGGTACCCTGTTTTGTTTAAAATGGCCGCCATCGGCAATGCCATCACAGTATAAGAAATATAAAAATCAAAAGTTACAAAAAGAGCTTGAAAATCACTTAAATCACATATGATCCGTAAAAAGGGAATAAGCGATCCATTAAGCCAGGTCACAAAGACAAAAATAAAAAACAAAAGCCCTATAATGATCATTGGAACGATATAATTATTGCTATTTTGTTCAGGCACATTCGATACATTCATAAATTTAATCCCTCATCTTGAAATTGTTATTTTGATATACAATCTCGCCATTAATCACCGTCATAATAACTTCACCCTCACTTCCTAAAATACAAAGGTCCGCATCCTTTTCTTCTTTAATACT
>NZ_CBFIEP010000108.1:0-3354 GCF_965661635.1 Pseudemcibacter sp.
CGAAAAGAACCCACCCTCACCCGTCAAAATCACCGCTCGTATACTTTCATCTATTGCTATTTTTTCTGCCGCGTCAATTAAACCGTCAAGAACATCAACGGTAAGAGAATTATATTGTTTTGGGCGATTGATTTTCACAATTGCAATGGCTGGGTTTTCTTCCGATTTTGAAATGATGACGGATTGATCGCTCACCAAGCTCTCCCTATAACTTTCCTGATTTTAATTCGGATGATGCAAATTCAACCGCGCGCGCCGTTAGCGCCATATACGTTAGCGATGGATTTTGACAAGCCGATGATGTCATGCATGCTCCATCGGTTACAAAAACATTATCAACTTCATGACATTGGTTATGTCCGTTTAAAACCGATGTCTTCGGGTCATGCCCCATCCTCGCCGTACCCATTTCATGAATACCAATACCGGGTTTTGCATTTTCATTCAAATACCCTTTAACATTTTTAAGTCCCAAATCTTTTAACATTTGAACGGTAACATCAACAATTTCCCGGCGCATTGTCCAATCATTCTCACCATATTCACAGTCAATATGAAGTAACGGTATCCCCCATTGATCTTTCTTTGTTTTATGAAGGCTTACATGATTTTTATAATCTGGCAGCATTTCACCAAAACCCGAAATGCTAAATGTCCATGGCCCGGGTGTTTTAAAACTTTCTTTAAAATCAGCACCGAACCCTTTTTTCGATGTGCCCTCACGCCATCCAAGGCGCTGTGCACTTCCTTGATAACCAAATCCGCGATAATATTTTTCTTGCTTGCCATTTAAATTCTGAAAACGTGGGATATAAATACCTGTGGCACGACGACCAACGTAATATTTATCTTCAAATCCTTCAAATTCACCGCTGGCACCTTGTGCATAAAGGTGATCCATCAAATAATGGCCTAATGTACCACTGCCATTAGCAAACCCATTTTGAAATGTTTCACTGGTGGAATTCAACAAAATTTGTGTTGTACCAAGGGTCGATGCGCACATAAATACGACTTTCGCTTTATATGTTTTACCAACCTTACTTTCAGCATCAATGACACGAACGCCCGATGCCTTCTTAGTATCAGGATCATATTCTAGCGACTCTACAACTGCATTATTAACAATGGTCAAATTACCTGTATTTCTTGCTGCTGGTAATGTCGCAGAAAGACTAGAAAAATAAGCACCAAATGAACAACCACGCTGACATTGATTTCGATTTTGGCATGTACCTCGCCCTAACGCTTGTTGTTCTTCAGTTGGTTCTGTCAAATGTGCTGCTCGACCAATTATAAGCTGTCTTTCATCGCCATATAAGTTTTGCATGCGTTCTTTAATTACCTTTTCAACACAATTAAGCTCCATGGGTGGTTGAAATTTTCCATCTGGCAAATGAGGGATACCGTCGTTATTCCCTGTAATTCCTGCAAATGTTTCAACATGGTCATACCATTTTTCAATATCTTTATACCGGATCGGCCAATCAACACCGTGGCCATCTTTTTTATTTGCTTCAAAATCAAGATCACCAAGGCGATAACTTTGGCGATGCCAAGTTAAAGAACGCCCTCCCGTATGATATCCCCTGATCCAGCTAAATTCTTTTCCTTCTTCTTGGGAATAAGGGTGTTCTTTATCGTTCACGAAAAAATGTTTGGTGCTGTCTAAAAATGCATAACATTTTTCTTGTGTGGGATATTCGCTGTTTGATAATTTGCGGTCAACACGATCACGAAACTTCATCTCCCATGGGCCTAGTCCTTCTCCCACATAATCCGTCTGATGTTCAACGTGCCTTCCTCGTTCAAGGACAAGTGTTTTAAATCCTTTTTCTGTAAATTCCTTAGCAGCCCAGCCCCCGGACATGCCTGACCCCACAACGATAACATCAAATTCTTCGGACATTTATAATTTTCCCATCTTCATATTTTTAACGGCATAATCCACCGCCCGCGCCGTAAACGCCATATATGTCAAAGAAGGATTCTGACATGCGCTTGAGGCCATAGCTGCCCCATCAGTGATAAAAACATTATCCACATCATGGCATTGGTTATACCCATTTAAGACTGCTTCATGGGGATCATTGCCCATACGTGCCGTTCCCATTTCATGGATACTAAGACCAAGGCTATCTTCAGTGTTATAGGTTTTGATGTTTTTAAGCCCGGCAGCTTGCATGATTTTTACAGCCTCTTCACGCATTGCTTTACGGATTTTCTTATCATTTTCACCGAACTTAGCATTAATATGAAGCTGCGGCATACCCCATTTATCTTTCTTGGTTTTATGTAGCGTCACACGATTATCTGCCATGGGCAGCATTTCACCGTACCCTTCAAGATTCACTTCCCAAACCCCAGGTGTTTTAAAGCTTTCCTTAAATTCAGCACCAAACCCTTTATCATTTAAGCGGCTAGACCATCCAAGTCGTTCACTTCCGCCCTGATAAGCATACCCGCGCAAGAAGTCTTCTTCATCACGTTCAAGGTTTGTAAAGCGAGGCAAATAAATACTATTGGGTTTTCGTCCAATATAATAATGATCTTGAAAGCCATGTATTTCGCCTGTCGCACCTGTAAAAGCAAGATGATCCATTAAATAACGACCGACCGCATCGCTGCTATTGGCAAAACCATTCTTAAAAGTCTCACTTGTTGAATTTAGCAGTATTTGCGCCGTCCCCAATGTTGAAGCACAGAGAAAGATAATTTTTGCAGAATAAATTCTTTTTTCTTTCGTATTACTATCAATAATGCGGACGCCCGTCGCTTTTTTCGTTTTTTCATCATAAATAACACTATGAACAATACTGTCCGTCACTATGGTCATATTACCCGTACGTTCCGCCGCTGGCAAAGTGGCTGACTGACTTGAAAAATAAGCCCCTAATGAACAACCGCGTTGACATTGATTGCGGGATTGACAAGTTCCCCTACCAAGTTCCATATGGACATCCGATGGTTCCGTCAAATGAGCACAACGCCCCGGTATTAGACGGCGGTCATCAAATGAATTTTCTATTCTTTTTGCAAACTCATCTTCCGCACAGTTAAAACCGATTGGCGGTAAAAATTTACCGTCTGGCAATTGATCCAGCCCTTCCATAGTGCCGCTAACGCCAACAAATTCTTCCACATAATCATACCAGCGTTCCATATCTTTGTACCTGACGGGCCAGTCAGTTCCGTAACCATCACGGGCATTTGATGAAAAATCAAGATCGCCCCATCGATAGCTCTGGCGGTGCCAAAGAAGCGAACGCCCACCTAGGTGATGTCCCCTAATCCATTCGAAATTATTTCCTTCTTCAGTAGAATAAGGATAATCAATATCATCAGCAAAAAAGT
>NZ_CBFIEP010000109.1:0-2199 GCF_965661635.1 Pseudemcibacter sp.
ACGGGATTACATTTGCATTCGTACTTTATGTACTCACTTATGCCTATATCAGTGGCGGTGGCTCTATCGTTAGCCATACTATTGAAGCATCGTTAGGACTTAGCCTTCCTCCAGTTGTTGCGGGGCTAACCTTCGCGTTTGGGTTGGCATTTATTGTATGGGTAAGCACGGCCATGGTTGGGCGTATCAATGCCATAGTTGTGGGGGGAATGGTGATTACGTTTCTGCTTTCAATGGGTGAATTTACCACGAGGATTCAATTGCCAGTCCTGCTAGATAATAAAGCCGAATATATGCCATTTATTTTTGCGGCGCTTCCTTATTTCCTTGCTTCATATGGGTATCATGCCATCATTCCAAGCGTGATGAAATATTATGGCAAAGATCCAGAAAGAATTCAAAAAAGCGTTCTATATGGATCACTTTTTTCACTTACCGTATATGCGCTTTGGTTGATGGTAACGCAAGGAAACATTGGACGTGAAGAATTTAAACCGATTATCGAAAGCGGTGGCAATATAGGTGACATTGTTGGTGCGTTAAACATGGTTGGGGAAAGCGCAAACTTATCTGCACTGGTCAATGCATTTGCCAATATGGCTGTGGTTTCTAGCTTCCTTGGTGTGTCATTGGGGTTATTTGATTTTATTGCCGATAAATTCAAATTTGGTGATGATGGTATCGGACGATTTAAAACGGCGGCTATTACGTTTATACCCCCAACCATTGGCGGTGTGTTTTTCCCTAATGGGTTTCTTTATGCCATTGGTCTTGTTGGACTTGTCGGAATGGTAATGGCGGCTCTTATCCCTGCACTTTGTGTTCGGGCAAGTCGCAAAAAATATGATAACACTGAATTTCGTGTGTGGGGCGGCGATAAGCTCATCAATGTTATTTTGATATATACGGCATTTCTGGCTATTTGCTTTGTACTGGCGGCAATTGGGGTGTTGCCAAAATTTGGCTAAGGTTTATCAATATTTGTGGCCACATTTTTTAATGTTTCAATAAAATATGACACTGCCGTTGAGAGTGTGTAATTGGACCGGTAACTAACCCCAACATCACTTGTTGCGCCTTTAAATGAAATGGGTAAAACGGCAAGAGCTTCATTGTGCTCAGCAACATGGAGGGGCATTGCCGCTAGCATATCGGTTTCACGCAACAATTTGAAATTGGTTAATATGGAAATAGATTCTATGCTTTCACGCGGTGGCTCAAGACCCTCGTTTCGAAACTCACTTTCGATTTGCCGTCTTAATGATGTTGATGTAGGAGGTAAAATCCAGTCAAATTCCTTTAACCTGGCAAACTCAAGATTATTTTCACCTAATAATGGATGATTTTTTCTGGCAACAATGGCAATAGGCTCATCGTAAATCACATCTTGACTGATACCTTCGCGTTCACGAAATTCAGGAAGCCTTCCAACCACGATATCAATATCACCAGTGCGAAGCGCGGGCATTAGTTTGTCGTTTGTACCTTCGATGATGGTAACAGTTATATTTGGACGTTCTTTTTTTAATTTTAAAACGCTTTTCGGGATCAAGGTAGGTGAAGCGGCGAGCAATGTACCTATGTTGATGTGTCCGGTTACACCTTGCGCTATTGATGTTACTTCTTCGCTGATCTGCCTCACTTGACTTAAGATTAGTTTCGCATGATTGATTACGACTTCGCCATATGGTGTCGGTGTTACGCCGCGTGACGAACGATCAAAAAGTGAAACACCTAAGATATCTTCTAATTCGCGGATGCTTTTCGTAGCGGCGGGTTGCGCAATATTAAGTTGTTCTGATGCCTTTAAAATATTGCGCTGCTCATCAACTGCGACAAGCAATCTTAACTGCCTAAATTTTAAACGGTATAAAAGATGATATTCCAGTTGACTGGCGGACATGATTTAAATCTTCTTCGGTATATATTTTTTATTATAACGACAAACAGTATTGTTATTTTTAGTTTATACAAATAATCTATATTCTTCAATAATTGAAAAAATCTATCGGAGCTTAAATTGCCCTCATCCAAAATATTGAAAAATTATGTTGCTGGACGTTTCGTTGATACGGAAAATTATTTTGATGACATCAGTCCCATTGATGGGAGCCTTGTTGCGTTAGTTTCAGAAGCCGATGATAAATTGGTTGATGAGGCAGTATCAGCGGCGAAAGAAGCATTGAACGGCGAATGGGG
>NZ_CBFIEP010000110.1:0-3957 GCF_965661635.1 Pseudemcibacter sp.
TCAGATTTTTCTGCATTATATTCGGCTATTGAACGATTAATTTCATAACGCCAAACAACAATAAGATATTGCGCTGAATGAAATGCTGGAATAATGAATCCAAGTACAGGATGAATGTTAACGACTAATAACCATACATAAAGTGAAGTCACATATGCAACTGCACCATTTTTTGGAAATGCATCATAGTCTTTTCTGCAATGACGAATAAAAATTAGAGCTGCCATAAAACTGCTTATTACTAGTGCAGAACCCATTATCCAAAGTGTCCAGTTTGGAACAGAAAAGGCAAAATATTCGACACCCCAGAGCTCTCTCTCACTAACTACACGATTACCATAAACCCAAGAAAAACCCCATACAATATAGGAGTTAATAAGAAAAATTTTCTTCTCCGCTTCATTATAAAAACTGCGCTTTAAAACAGAGGAAACCATTAACATGCCACAGCCCTGCTTGACATAATGCCATCCAGTAAAGAAAACCATTACATTGCCAGCAAATCCTAATAAATAATATTCTCCACTAAAAAGGCAATAAGTGAAAAAGCCAAAAAAGCACTATGGGAACGATTATTCCTGCAAAGATAAACCTATTCTTTAATTCAAAGTTAGGATCGAAAAATTTATCAAAAAAGTCTCGATAAAAAATATGATAAGAATGAGCAAAATGCGGGTGATTTATAAAGTTTGCCAATATTAAAAAAGCAATTGCTACTTGCGATATAACCATTTCATCACGAGGGAAAAACAATACTATTGGAAGCAAAATAGCTAAATACCCACCACCAAGAAAAATAAAATCTATAGCTGGACTAAATAGACTTTTTTCCGCCCTAGTAATTCCAGGTTGGAATTCACCCTCGACAACACTCATTTTAATCCCCGTTAATTGTTAATATTTATTTGGGTAAACATATATGAGTGTTGTTAAAAAACAGTAAATAAAACCGCTAGTTTTAGAAAAACTTTATTTCAAACTCAGCAGTACATACTTAAATAATTTTAGAGTAATCCGTAAAGCAAAACACCAATAAAATTAGCAGTTGCATATCCGAACGTACCACAAAGAACAGCTGGTGTTACCAAGCTTTTCCAACCCATCGCCCCAGCCATTGCAGCGGCAGTAGGAGGCCCAAGAATACACGCATTTGAGCCAACCAATGCTTCAGGTAATCCGAGTTTGAAAATTTTGGCAAGCAGCAATGTCACGATCAAATGTGTAGACAGGATGGTAAAAGCGAACAGTGCGAGCAACATACCGCTTTCAATCATGGTCATTATATCAACGCTTGCGCCAACGGCCCCCAAAAATAAATACATGATGGCAATACCAATTGGGAAAGCTTCGTTTAATTTGGTAAGTTTTTCATGCGCAAATGTCGCCATCGCAACCGTTAAGGTAGTCAGTATCAGTAACCGAATTGGTGGATAACCAATCATTTCTGAAAGAATATCGCTTAAGACGACAATTAAAAAAGCAATCCCTAATGAAAAGACGGCTCTTTCAATCGCGAAAGGCGGATCTTCTTTGGTAATTGCTCCATCCTCGTCATCATATTTTGTATCTTTTGCATCATAATTAAATCTTTTTGCCATAAATTGCATACTTGGTATTGCAATAAGTAATGCCATAAATGATACACCAACCACATTATCTGCAGCAAAGCTAGCTGCCATTAGGCTTTCTTCTTTAAAATCAATTGCATTGGCCACACCCACGAAATTAGCAGAACCACCAATGAATGTGGCACTAAAAATGGCGGCAAGTTCGGCTTCAAATTCACCAAGCGGTAGCAACATAACACCAATTATGGTACCCATTGTTGTACCAATTGCACCAAATATAAAAGCAATTAGTGTTGGGCCACTTTCTTTAAATATTTTCTTTAAATTTGCATTAAACAATAAAAGCACGATGGCAATAGGAACCCCAATAGTATTAATACTGGTAAATACCGCATTACTAGGAGAAATAATATTAAAGTTTGCGAGAATTGCGCCAAACGTAATGACCATGATTGTGCCAGATATTTTTTGACCAATTGTTGTTTTTTCCAATTTAAATGCAAGCGCTACAAGCAACAGCATAACTGCCCACATAGCAAAATCATTATCAGCCGATATCAATGTCATTTATTCCTCCAGAGTACTTTTATATTGAAAGCCTACTCAATATCATTACCATTTGCCAATAAATAAATTTGGACATTAAAAAATGCTTATAAATATTGAACCACACTCATTTCCATTAAAATTTCCATTTGTGATAACGGGTTATACATTTACCAATGCCAATACAATCCGCGTCACTATTCAAAAAGATGGCCATATTGGCATTGGCGAAGCGTGCGGCATTTATTATGAAGAGGAAACACAAGAAAGCATGACCGCTAGCCTCAATGATGTACTTCATAGTCGGATCAGCCATGAAGAAATCAATCAATTATTACCACGCGGTGGCGCAAGAAACGCCATTGATTGTGCCTTTTGGGATCTTAAATGCAAAACAGAAGGAAAGAGCATATTTAAAATGCTCGATATAAATATTCGCCCGCTCTCGACTGTTGCAACGGTAGGTATTGATACCCCAGAAAATATGGCGGTGCGTGCTAACGAATATTCAAAATACAAAAATTTAAAAATTAAACTTTCCAACGATGCGCCAATTGAAAGATTAGAATCCATTCGCGCAGTGCGTCCAGATGCCACATTAATTACAGACGTAAACCAAGGTTGGTCATTTGATGAATTAAAAGAATACATCCCCCATTGTAAACGTTTAGGGCTTTCTATGATAGAACAACCCCTCGCCCGTGGCGCAGACGATGAATTAGAAGGCTTTAAATCAGACGTCCCCCTTGGCGCAGACGAAAGTTGCTTAGATAGCCATGAATATGCACAAGCCGCAATAAAATATGATGTCATTAATATAAAACTTGATAAATGCGGCGGATTAACCGATGCACTTGAAATCATCAAACTTGCAAGAATTGACGGAAAAGGATTAATGGTCGGCAATATGACTGGTTCATCACTTTCTATGGCACCAAGCTATGCAGTTGGACAGTTTTGTGATTTTATTGACCTTGATGGGCCCCTGTTTTTAAAAGAAGATGTTGAGCACGGGTTAACATATGCTGATGGCGGTATTGTAAGCACGCCTCATTCTGATCTCTGGGGATAAACATGATTTCTTCTTTTACCCTTTACCATCAATTAGGGATAAACTATAATTTTATTATGCGTACATTATCCATATTAATTATTTCTATTTTGATTTCAGCATGTTCTTACTGGCCTTTTGGCGGCGAAGAACCGGTCGTAGTTGATAATAAACTTCCTTATTGGTTAAATCTTCAAGCACGGACTACTGATGAACTAAATATGATAGTAATCCATGCTACTGAGCTAACAGATCTGGACGAAGCACGCCAATATGGTGAGCGCGTTTTATATGATGAAAGTGGAACTGGGGCTTCTGGTCATTATTATATCGACCGCGATGGTACTATTGAACAGTACGTACCCGATAACCGAATTGCTAATCATGTATCAGGCTGGAACGCCAAAACAATTGGAATTGAGCTAATTAACAAGGGACGTTATCCTAATTGGTATCATTCCGACCATCAAGTTATGCAAGAAGCTTATAGCGAAGCACAAATTAATGCTTTAATTCTGCTCGTAAACAAACTAAAAGCCCGTTACCCAACTATTAATTACACGCAAGGCCACGAAGAATTAGACACAAGAATGGTTGTTTCTGATAATAATCCTGATATAAAAGTGCCAAGAAAAATGGATCCCGGCCCTTATTTTCCATGGGATCGATTTATAAAAGCCGTTGATCTTAAAAAAGAAACACCTTCTAATAATTAATTATGTAAGCAATAAGCGCCATTGGGGGATAAAATGAAAATCTTAAAATTAACTATAACAATATTTCTTTTTAATT
>NZ_CBFIEP010000111.1:0-6635 GCF_965661635.1 Pseudemcibacter sp.
CTTCCTAATCTTACTCTATTAAATAATTTCTTTTAATCTCATGGTAAACAAGTCATTTAATATTTTTTGTTTTTGAACCAGAAACATAAGAGCGATATTTAAGGCTACCACTTCGAACCAAAAATAATATTGCGGCTCACCACTAATTGACGCGATAAATATGGCAAAAGTACGGTAATTGGCACAAAGAATAGACCAGTTATTTACAGCGGGCGCATAAAGCTCTCTGTATAGTTCTCTTATTTTTTCTTCTTTTTCTGGTGCTAAGCTCAAAACTTCTTTAATTGAATGGCGAAAATTACGATCAACTCCACTAAAGGCATATTGCATTCGAATATAACCGATATGTAGTTGATTAGCGAGTTGCCCAATCGTTGATTTGTTTCTGCCGTGATCAATTAATTCATTGATGCTTGGTAAGTCAGAAGAGGCTTTTCCTTTGCCCCAATAATCATATTCGCTTCTTTGTAATTCATAAGCGCCGGACTGTATGGCGTGACACAGCCCCGCGCCAATTGATAAAAACCAAATATCATTGCCTACGATTGGACTAAGTGCCAGGGAAATGCCGACATATACACTAATAAAAGTTACATAATCACAAACACCATCTATGACTTTTCCTATCTCGGAAAAATTTTGCGTGGCGCGGGCAAGCTGTCCATCAGCACCATCAAAAACATGCCACATAAACATAAACATGAATCCAAGAACGGCAAAAAGTGGGTTTTGATAATTAAAATAACAAAATCCCGCTAATATGCCGCAAAGCATCCCAAAAGAAGAGACCATATTGGGTGTGATCTTCAAACTAATAAAAATCGGTACCAACCAACTGCTAATAGGATGGATTATATGAACATTAGTGAATTCTTCAATTTCACCAGTGCGTTTGATACCGTCAGAATTATTTTCCATAATGTTGCCTTATGAAAGCATTTTCTTAAGACCTTGCCGCATTGTAAATTGCGGATCATAATTTAGATCTTTTATGGCTTTCTCAATTGATGCTTTTGAATGTCTAACGTCACCAGCCCTAAAATCACGATATTCGATTTTGTTAAATTCTGGCGCGTTTAGGTTTTCTTTGATCAGTTCAATTAATTGATTTAGTGATGTTTGATCACCGACTGCGACGTTATATACTTCGCTCTTTGAATTTGTTTCGCAAGTTGCCGCAAGTAAATTAATTTGGATTACATTTTCAATAAAACAAAAGTCTCGGCTGGTTTCGCCATCACCATTAATATAAACGGTTTCATTATTTTTAACAGCGCTTACCCATTTTGGGATAACGGCTGCATAGGCACCTTCGGGATCTTGACGTTGTCCAAATACGTTAAAATAACGAAGTCCAATTGAATGGAAATTATAGGTTCTGGAAAAGACATCTGCATAGAGTTCATTGACATATTTTGTCACGGCATAAGGTGATAATGGGTTGCCGATTTTATCTTCAACTTTTGGTAAATCAGGATGATCGCCATAAGTGGAACTTGAGGCTGCATAAACAAAGTTTAAAACTTTTTCTTCCTTTGCCGCTTCAAGCATATTGAGGAAGCCAGTGACATTAGATGCATTTGTGTTAATGGGGTTTGCAATTGATCTAGGTACTGACCCTAGTGCCGCTTGATGTAATACGTATTGAGCGCCCTTGATAGCCTTTTTACAACTTTCATAATCACAGATATCGCCACGGTAAAAAGTAAAGTTTTCCCATTGATCCCGAGTTACACTTTTTTCAACCGCATCTAGATTATGTTGATGTCCGGTTGAAAAATTATCTAATCCAACGACAGTTTGGTCTAATGTTAAAAGGGCTTCGACAAGGTTCGAGCCAATAAACCCTGCTGCGCCCGTCACTAACCAAGTCTTTGGGGAAGCAATAAGTTCTTTTTTTAATTCATCAAAAGTCATTTAATGCATCTACGTTTAAAAATTATTTCACTACTTGTAGTTAACTTACTTTATATTATCAAGTTTTCATGAATAATTCATGAATAAGAACACCAAAAAACTAGACCCGTGTTTAACTTTCGGTATATAAAATAAAGATGGAAGAAAAAAAGAAATCTAAGATAATAGTCATTGGTTTTATACTCTTTGTACTTACGATCTATTCTGCAAGTTATTTTTATACAAAAGACAAAAATGAAATGCTTTTGTCAGCACCTAGACTTGTATTATTGATAGGTTCGCAAGAGGCATTAAATGCTGAATTTCGTCCACTTGAAATTTCGGACCGACGTAACAAGATAAGATCGTTGGCCCAACTTGGCCTTATTCAAACAATTTCACAAGAAGATTATAACGATGGAGTCGTAGATATTATTGATCGTTATAGAGATGTTATTCAAGATAATGAATATGTAACGGCTGATTGCCTTTCATATAGTGAGACTCTTAAAAGGACTATGGCTAAAGAAGCGAAAGTCGCTTTAAAAGCAAGTTGGATTTTTTCCGCATGCGGTATTATTGAATAAGACCAGCCTTCTTAAAGCTCGTGAGATATTTTTTAGCATCTTTTTTTCTATGAAACCATTTCATACATTCCTTTTCTGCATTTTTTGGAAAGTCGGGATAAAGTCTCAAGAGGTTTTCACGTGCTTTTTTACTGGCTTCAAAATCACCAATTTCGGCAAAGTTAATGGCTTCTAAGGCATAAGGCCAAAACCAGTCAGGTGTTTCGATGGTGCTGACATATGCTTTGGCTTTATCATATTCATTTTTCAGAAAATGATTATGAAATAAAGCAAATTCGCACCAGTTGGGATGTTGTGGATTTAAAGAGATTGCTTTTTTTACAAGAGATAAACCCTGCTCAAGTTCTCCCATTAAACAGAGATAAACCCCGCTATCTGCGAGAACGGCCGGACTATTAGGGGCAAGGCTTAGCCCCATTTTGATATTATCCTGAAATTTTTCTAACTCGCCATTATGGTAATGGATTATAGTCAGAGCATACCAGGCAATAGAAAACTGCGAACTCATGCTTATTGCTTTTTCAGCTAATTTTTGTGCGCGAATTAATGCAGGTTCCTGTTCACCTTGCACATTAAAACTAAATCTATATTCGTCCAGTGTTAGAAATGAAAGCCCTGCCCAGGCATCAGCGTAATGAGGATCAATTTTGACAGCACTTTCTAAGCTTGTACGTGCTTTTAAATGTGACTTTTGTGATAAATCAAATAAATAATCATGAAAACGAAGCATTGCTTCATAAGCCTCAAGAAAATCAGTGCGGCTACGTTTCATATCAATAGCGCTTGTTCGCATTATTGTACCATATGCATCACCTATTGTTGCGCTAACTTTCGCTGCAATTTCATCTTGTACAGTGATAATATTTTCAGGCGTTAATTGATAATCAAATTTTTCCGTCCAGATTATTGCACCATTTGTACCATTTAATAACTGTGCATTAACTCTCACCATTTGTTTCGCTTGCCTAATGCTTCCTTCCAAGACGTAATGTGTTTCAAGTTCTTTTGATAATTCACGAATGTCGACAGATTTATTTTTATAAAGCGAAGTCACTTTTCGACTAATAACAAATAAACTAGGACTTAAACTCAGCTGATTTATTATTTCTTCCGTTATACCGTCTGCAAATATTGAAGCGCTTTTTTGTTCACCAATCACTTCAAATGGAAGAACGGCTATTGCGGGACCCGTAGGTGGTGCTGCTGCGGCATTAAAAATTGGATCATTAAGACTTTCATTCTCTATATCTTTTCTTGTCTTAAATTCGGGTTTATACTTTCCCTTAGGTAAAGTAATTAATATTGGTGACTTCTTTCCCTCGGCTAAATAATAGCTTTCTAATAAACGTCTTAATCTCCCTGCCTCAACACGGACAATGGCATCTGTTTGCGGATCAAAATTCTCATCTTTATCAAATACTTCTAGTCCGAGTGTGTAGCCTTTTATGAGATGGGCATTTCCAGATAGACTTTCATTGACAACATAACTAAGAAATCGTTTGAGACGATTTTTATTTTCAAACAGCGGACTATTTTGTATTTCAGTTAGCTGTTTAAGTATGTAGTCCGTTGGAATAGAAATATGAGCCGCCATTATTTATTGATGCAGCATATAACATACAAAATATGTCGAGAATGAGAAGAAAAATATTCAAAATGAAAAGTAATCAGCGATGCATGTGTAGGGGGGAAGTGACTGCACGGGAATGACGATCACATACGTGCATCGCTGACATAGCTATTATACGTTTGAAAAATCAATTTCCTGCGAATTAATGATATTTTTTCAAATTAATTCTAATGCTATTGCAGTTGCTTCCCCGCCACCAATACAAAGACTCGCTATGCCGCGTTTACCGTTATGTGTTTTTAAGGCAGAAAGTAATGTTATCATTATGCGTGATCCAGAAGAGCCTACAGGGTGACCTAAAGCGCAAGCACCACCATGAACATTAACTTTTTCATGATCAAGATTAAGGTCATGCATTGCGGCCATGGTCACTACAGCAAAGGCTTCATTGATTTCATAAAGATCAACATCAGCATCCGTCCAACCGGTTTTCTTATAAAGTTTTTCCATCGCGCCTACTGGTGCGGTGGTGAACCAATTTGGTTCTTGTGCATGTACGCTGTGATCAATAATACGTGCAATCGGTTTAATTCCTCTTTTTTCCGCTTCACTTTCCCGCATCATAATTAGGGCTGATGCGCCATCTGAAATTGAGCTAGCGTTGGCTGCGGTCACCGTTCCATCTTTTGCAAATGCAGGGCGAAGTGAAGGAATTTTCTCAGGACGCGCTTTTCCAGGCTGCTCATCTGTATCAATTACAGTTTCACCTTTTCTGCTTTTAACCGTAACAGGAGTAATTTCATCTTTAAAATATCCTTTATCGATAGCAGAATTTGCACGAGATAATGAGGCAATAGCAAATTCATCTTGTGCTTCACGTGTGAAACTATATTTTTCTGCGGTTTTTTCAGCAAAAACGCCCATGAGTGTACCTGTGTCATAGGCATCTTCTAAACCATCAAGAAACATATGGTCTTTAACTTCACTGTGACCTATGCGTGCGCCACTTCTCATTTTGGGTAAGATATAAGGGGCATTGCTCATGCTTTCCATGCCACCAGCAACAACAATGTCAGCCGACCCCGCCATAAGTGCGTTATGGGCTAATCTTACGGTTTCCATGCCGCTACCACACATTTTATTAACGGTGGTACAGGCAGTATTTTTAGGAAGGCCAGCGCCTAATGCAGCTTGCCTTGCAGGAGCTTGTCCAATTCCAGCAGGGAGAACGCATCCCATATATACCTCATCAATATCTTCGACATTTAATGATGTTTGCTCAAGTGCACCCTTAATAGCTACCGCACCTAACGCGGGAGCAGTTACACTAGCAAAATCACCCTGAAAACCACCCATTGGGGTTCTTGACATGCCAACTATCACGATATTTTCTTGAGTCATTTTGGTATTCCTTTGAATAAAAAAGATGTTTTTTCTAGATAATATGTTACTATTCAGTAACATATATATGCATGAGATCGTAAAAATCAATATATATATGATTAATAATATCAGTAGGAATATAAAAAATGCAAGCGGTGGGAAAAAATAAAACCCGTGAAGAAAAGAGAAAAGAGAAGCTCGATATCATTTTGAGAAATGCTTCGAAAGCATTTATGGAAAAAGGGTATTATAAAACTTCGCTTGATGATATTGCACAAATGCAAAATGTTACTAAACCTACCCTTTATTATTACATTAAAAACAAAGAAGATATATTAGTGAAATGTGAAGAGGAGGCATGCCTTCGCATCAATGGTTTACTTGATGAAATAATTTTAATCAACGGCAATGGTTTCCAGAAATTATATCAATTTGTTCAAGGCTATATCAACATTGTTACCGATGACATAATACGTTGCCACGTTCGTCATCGTGGTCAGATGGAAGAAGAAAGTTTAAAGTTAAAGAGCATCCAAAACCATAAAGATATAGAAGCAAGGGTTCGTGAAATAATTAGAATAGGTATTGAAGACGGCTCGATACGTGAATGTAATGCAACCATTTTAGCCATCTTACTTTTTGATAGTTTAAATGGAATTAGTTCATGGTATAAGTCCGACGGGCAAGTGAAATCCGATGAGTTAACAGAAGAAGTTTTGGCATTAGTAACTCACGGTGTAATTGGTGATTAAATGCATGAATTGACCGATAAAATCTTATCAGGAAATCGCAGAGCAATTGCGAAGGCCATCACACTCATCGAATCATCGCGAAGTGATCATCAAAATAGTGCTCAAGAACTATTGACAGATTTACTACCACATTCCGGAAATTCTATGCGGTTAGGCTTAACCGGAATACCTGGTGTTGGAAAATCAACTTTTATAGAAGCATTTGGAAAATTTTTAACTGCCCAAAATATGAAAGTAGCAGTTCTTGCTATTGACCCTTCCTCAAAAATTACGGGCGGATCCATTCTTGGTGATAAGACACGTATGGAAGAATTAGCAAGAGATGCAAACGCATTTATCAGACCGACCCCTTCAAAAGGGACATTAGGCGGAATTGCTAGGTATACCCGTGAAGCGATGATTGTTTTGGAAGCCGCCGGATATGATTTGATCATCATTGAAACCGTT
>NZ_CBFIEP010000112.1:0-6433 GCF_965661635.1 Pseudemcibacter sp.
CCATTGGCAAACGGAACCCCCATCGGATCATGGCGGTTTCCTATTGTCATCCCTTTAATATTACGAGGAAGCAACGCACACGTTATACCTCTCTCAACGTCATCACTTAAAATTTTATCGGGATCTTTTAATTTAAAAGCCAAACCAACCAATGTGGCGATTGGCGCTAAAGTTATATAACGTTTATTAAAATCTAACGATACGCCGATGACTTCTTTGCCGCGAACTTTGCGCTTAACAACATGACCATAACCTTGCATGGCACCCGCGTCACTACCTGCCTCAGGGCCGGTAAATGCAAAACATGGAATATCCTCGCCGGTCGCTAATTTTGACAAATATTTTTTCTTTTGTTCATCGGTACCATAATGGACGAGCAACTCGCCAGGCCCTAATGAATTTGGCACCATAACGGTTACCGCCGCCGCAATACTGCGCGTCGCAATTTTTGTCACCACCGCCGAATGACCGGAAGCCGTGAACCCTAACCCGCCATATTCTTTTGGAATGACAAGGCCGAAAAATTTCTCTTGTTTGATATAATCCCAAACTTCGCTTGGAAGCTCCCTATCCTGTTGGATTTGCCAATCATCTAACATTTCACATAATGTTTCAACGGGGCCATCTACATAGGTCTGCTCTTCTTCTGTTAATTGGAATGATTTATATTGAAATAATTTTTCCCAGTTAGGGTTTCCAGAAAATATATCGCCATCGAACCATACCGTTCCTGCCTCTAACGCTGTTTTTTCTGTCTCGCTCATCCTTGGCAGAACTTTCGCAGCAATTTTAAACAATTTATCAGATAACAATGAACGCCTAAGGGCCGGGTTATACTGAAGCATTGTACCCAAAACAGCGATAAAGAGCCCAAGAATAATAGCCAAGAAACCCGCCACCCCCAAAAGAACGAATAACGACCAAATGAAGGCCCCAAAAAGGACAAAAATAATTTGATTGTTATTTTTAAATAACGAAAGCAATAATAAAATGCTCGAAGCAATTAGAATTAATGTATACATTTTTGATCCTCGGTGTTTTTGTTAGTCAAGTACCGCTTAGATTTACAGATATTTAAATTTATGACGGTTTACTCTGTTCAGTCAATTGTTCTATTTAGCTTTATTGCAAACTTTTAATTCATCCATCTAATTATCCATTGAAAAAAATAAAAATATAGTCATAAATTTACTTAGATCTAGTTCATCTATTTTCAACCCTTACTCGTATAGAGTAAAAATAATAAAAACCGTAAAGGATATTACCCATGCAAAATGGATTTGGCCCTTCCCTTGGACCGTTTGATTGGTCCGATGCCCTGCTTCTTGAAAAACAACTCACAGAAGATGAAAGAATGTTACGTGATGCGGCGCATATTTTCGCTCAAGAAAAGCTTCAAACTAAAGTCATTGATGCAAATCGTGAAGAGCTGAGCGACCCTGAAATATTTAGAGAAATGGGTGAAGCGGGACTACTTGGGGTCACTATCCCTGAGAATTATGGTGGACTTGGTGCTGGTTATGTCACCTATGGTCTGGTTGCTAGAGAGATTGAACGCGTTGATTCAGGTTATCGCTCGATGATGTCAGTACAGTCTAGTTTAGTGATGTATCCTATCAATGCTTATGGCTCAGATGAACAGAAAGAAAAATATTTACCCAAACTTGCAAGTGGTGAATTGATAGGATGTTTCGGATTAACAGAGCCTGATGCAGGTTCCGACCCCTCTTCCATGCGCACAGTGGCTAAAAAAATAGACGGAGGTTATCGCCTTTCTGGAACAAAGATGTGGATTTCAAATTCACCCTTCGCCGATGTGTTTATCGTTTGGGCAAAATCACAAGCCCATGACGGGCAGATCAAAGGTTTTATTCTCGAGAAAGGCATGGAAGGACTGTCAGCACCTAAGATAGAAGGCAAACTATCCTTAAGGGCTTCTGTAACCGGTGAAATCGTTATGGACGGCGTAGAGGTGAGAGAAGACGCATTATTGCCAGGTGTTTCAGGACTTAAAGGGCCTTTCGGTTGCTTGAACCGTGCCAGATATGGAATTGCTTGGGGCGTTTTAGGAGCCGCAGAATTTTGTTGGCATGCGGCACGTCAATATGGATTAGACCGAAAGCAATTTAACCGTCCCCTTGCTCAAACGCAGCTCTTTCAAAAAAAATTAGCCGATATGCAAACTGAGATTTCTCTGGGTCTTCAAGCAGCACTGCAAGTTGGTCGTTTAATGGATGAAGGGACAGCAGCCCCTGAAATGATCAGTCTTATCAAACGAAATAATTGTGGAAAGGCTCTTGATATATCCCGTATGTCCAGAGACATGCATGGTGGTAACGGTATTTCTGAAGAGTTTCAGATTATGCGCCATATGGTCAATCTTGAAACAGTGAATACATATGAAGGTACACATGATGTCCATGCATTAATACTGGGGCGTGCGCAAACCGATCTACAGGCATTTTTTTAAGGAATAAGTTATGGATCGTGCAAATATTGTCCATCAAAACTTCTTAGACAGAGTAAGTGCAGAAGATTTCCCAGACGGTAAAGCACCCACAGGCCCTATAACCAGCCAACAAGCCATAACCATTTTTCGCACCGGATGCTTAACCCGAGCTTTAGACCGAAAAAGTCGCGAGATGCAAGCACAGGGACAAGGCTTCTACACAATCGGCTCCTCTGGTCATGAAGGCATCGCCGCCATTGCGGCAGCCTTAAGGTTGGGGGACATGGCATTTCTTCATTACCGTGACGCTGCTTTTCAAATCCAAAGATCTGAAATGGTTCCCGGGCAATCCATTACGTGGGATATGCTCTTATCGTTTGCATGTGCAAAAGAAGACCCGATCTCTGGAGGTCGACACAAAGTTCTGGGATCCAAAAAACTTAATATTCCACCGCAAACGTCAACAATCGCAAGCCACTTACCAAAAGCTGTAGGCGCCGCCTATTCCATAGGACTTACCAAGAAAGTGGCCCCGGAACATCAATGTTTAAAAGACGATGCCATCGTTATCTGTTCCTTTGGTGATGCATCCGTTAATCATTCTACGGCGCAGGGTGCTTTTAACACGGCGCAATGGACATCTTATCAAGGCATTCCCCTATCTCTTCTATTTGTCTGCGAAGATAATGGTATTGGTATATCGACCAAAACCCCAAAAGGATGGGTTGCCGCTTCATTTAAAAATCGCGAAGGCATTAAATATTTCCATTGTGATGGCTTGGATATTTTTGAAACCTATAAGGTGGCATCTGAAGCCGCCGCCTATATTCGAAAGACACGTAAACCGGCCTTCTTACATATTCGTACAGTTCGTCTTTACGGTCATGCGGGCGCGGATATTCAAACTGTCTATATGGACCGTAGTGAAGTCGAAGCCGATGAAGCGAATGACCCTCTTCTGCATTCAGTAAGGCTTTTGAATGAGGCGGGGTTTCTGCCACCAAGCAAGTCTTTAGAAATATATAAAACGACCACCGACCGTGTAGCATCTGTGGCCAGTCAAGTTATCAAACGCCCTCGGTTAAGCTCCGCAGAAGAGGTTATGAAAAGCATCATTCCCCCGACGCGTCCATGCAGACAAAGTAATGGTCCCACTCCTAAAGAGCGCGCTGATTTGTTCGGTAAAGAGGCCAACGCTATGGAAAATCCCCAAATTATGTCACGGTTGATTAATTGGGCTTTGAAGGACTTAATGCTTGAACATGATGAAGTTGTAATGATGGGTCAAGATATTGGTGTTAAAGGCGGCGTGTATGGTGTCACACGAGGACTTCATGATAATTTTGGCGCAAGACGCATGATAGATACATTGCTTGATGAGCAGTCAATTCTTGGCTTGAGCATTGGTATGGCACATAATGGATTTACCCCGATCCCCGAGATCCAGTTCCTCGCTTATTATCATAACGCGGAAGATCAGATCCGCGGCGAAGCGGCAACCTTATCGTTTTTTTCTAATGGTCAATTTACAAACCCAATGGTGATCCGGATTGCGGGACTTGGCTATCAAAAAGGGTTTGGTGGTCATTTTCATAATGATAACTCTCTCGCTGTTTTACGCGATGTACCGGGTGTCATCCTCGCATGTCCGTCTAATGGTGCGGACGCCGCAAAAATGCTTCGTGAATCTGTGAGGTTGGCCCGCGAAGAGCAACGGATTGTCGTCTTTCTTGAACCTATTGCCCTTTATGCAACACAAGATTTACATGGCGTGGGTGATGGTGGATGGATGCAAACCTACCCTGATGCCTCTGAACGGATCGCGCTTGGTGATGTGGGAATTCATGGTGACGGCAAAGATTTAGCCATTATCAGTTATGCTAATGGCTGTTATCTCTCTTTAAAAGCACAGAAAAAACTAGCGGATAAGGGAATTAATGCCCGTGTCATTGACCTTCGCTGGCTCACGCCACTACCCAAAGAAAAAATGTTAGAGGCTATTGGCTCATGTAAGCATGTTTTGATCGTTGATGAAACAAGAAGGTCAGGTGGTGTTTCAGAAAGTATAATGACCTGTCTGGCTGAAAATATTCAGGTACCATTTGAAAGACTAGCCTCAGAGGACAGTTTTATCCCAACAGGACCTGCATACGCATCCACAATGCCATCTCAGGACAGCATTATTAATGCTGCGCTCAAACTCATTGGAGAAGATAAATGAAAAGAGCTGTAGTAATCTGTCCAGGGAGAGGCACCTATAACAAAGACGAGCTAGGATATCTGACAAGGCATTTCCCTGATAAAGAATTATTGTCTAGCTTTGATGAGCAACGCACACAGTTGGGGCTTGAGAAATTGTTAGACCTTGATGGTGCTGACCGTTTTTCAATGGCAAAACACACGCGCGGCGATAACGCATCGGCCTTAATTTTTGCCGCCACGCTCGGTGATTTTATGTCGATAAACAAAAATGAAGTTGAAATTGTTGCCGTCACCGGTAATTCAATGGGATGGTATTCCGCATTAGCCTGCGCCGGTGCTTTAGCCCCTAATGATGGTTTCAAGGTTGCCAACACGATGGGCTATTTGATGCAACAAGCGTTGATCGGTGGACAGCTTGTTTATCCCCATATGAACGACGATTGGCACCCAGATCCGGCACGCCTAAAAGGCTTGTTAGATTTGGTCGCCGAAATTGCAACACGTCAAGGGCATATACTTGCCCCATCAATTGATTTGGGCGGCATGCTTGTGATTGCCGGAAACGAAGAAGGTCTATCGGCGTTTGAAAAAGCAGTTGATGTGATACAAGGACGCTTTCCCATGCGTCTTGGTAATCACGCCGCATTTCATACCTCTCTGCAAACACCCGTTGCGGCAGAGGGACGCGGCATGCTTTCTGCTGACTTATTCAGGCAACCGACCATACCAATGATTGATGGACGCGGCAAAATATGGTGGCCTGATCAAGAAACGCAGCAGGATTTATGGGATTATACCCTAAACCATCAAGTGGTCGAGATGTATGATTTTACAAATGCCATCCGTGTTGCGGCACGTGAATTTGCCCCCGACTATTTTATTGTTACCGGTCCAGGCAATACCTTAGGCGGTGCCGTAGCCCAGTCTTTGATCCTCTCAAATTGGCAAGGCCTCAGCTGTAAGGATGACTTTAAGACTTTACAGCAACAAAACGGCCTTCTTATTTCAATGGGCATGGCTGAACAACGCAAATATGTTGTTTAAAAAATGTTTTATTTTTTTAAACCAAGTGGTTGCTTAGATCTAATTCAAATATTATGAAAAGTGGTGCCCGGGGGCGGATTTGAACCACCGACACGCGGATTTTCAATCCGCTGCTCTACCCCTGAGCTACCCGGGCATCGGGATATGACTCATATGAGGTGGAAGGGTTATAGGAAATTCAGAATGCTCTGTCCAGCACTCTTTCAAAAAAAATCATCTAAAAAAGATGCTTGAAATTAACTCTCTAATTCATCGTCAGTTTCTTGACCTTCGGATGTCTTATCGCCTGCAATCGTATAGCTTCCGTTAAACCAGCGCCCTAAATCAATATCGCTGCATCGCTTACTGCAAAAGGGAAGATATTTTTTAGTCGCTGCCTGATTACAAATTGGACATTCAAGAATAGTATTTGCCGCTTTCATCGTCTTTCCATTTTTAATTCTGAACCCGTTCTAATTCTGAAATCATCGAATATTTGACTGTGATCTTCAAGCCATTTTTTTTCATCATTATCAATTATGATTGTCACCGGCAAACCGGGGCTATTCAATGCTTCTTGTTCCGCCGTTCGAATAATATCAAGACATTTCGCAGCAACACTTTTAATAGCCACCTTTTTTTCAAGCAGTAAACTATCAAGCGGAATATTTTTTGATCGTCTTGTGAGTTCGAGTAATCCAAAGGAAGATATATTGCCGCGCTGTAAAGGCATCGGATCATCAAAAATAAGTTCATCCA
>NZ_CBFIEP010000113.1:0-5753 GCF_965661635.1 Pseudemcibacter sp.
GTCATTGATTAATCGGCAAATAAAACAGTCTCTTGTCCTGGTATCCATTTAGGATACTTGGTCATTATTGATTTAAAAAGATCACATTCCAAGTGCCATTCTAACCATTTCTGAAGGTGAGGGTAAGGTAATAAATCAAAATAGTCTTTATCAACAAATGCGAATTGTCGGATAAATGGAAACACGGATAAATCAATGATTGTCTGATCATTACCAGCTAAGAATTTATTTTGTTTAAGTTTTTCATTTAATAGGTTCAATAAGAAACCGCCGTTTTCGCGGTGTTGTTCTTTAGATAGTTCAGGGTTTCGACTTGAGTATTTATATTTATCTAGATGCTGTTTGAATTCAAAGTCGTTGATTTTTACCAATTCTTTCATCTGCTCAACATGTTTTGACCAGTCTTTGGGATCATTCTGTTCTAACACCCAAATCATAATGTCTCTGCTTTCATCAATAACTTTACCATCCTGAAGGTGGAGTACCGGTACGGTTGCTTTTGGTGATATTTCTAGCATTTCATCCGGTTTATCTCTTAAAACAACTTCACGAAGTTCACAGGTTATACCAGAAGCATAAAGAGCTAATCGTGCCCGCATTGCATAAGGACATCTTCTGAAGCTATATAAAATCGGTAGTTTTGACATAATACTATTTTATGGCCTGGTTTAAATCATGTACTGCTTGCTTCGGACCATCCTTATAATCCCATACGCCTCCACAAATGGCTAGAAAATCGGCACCAGCATTTGCTAATTCTGTTGCATTATCAACGGTAATGCCACCTATTGCAACGCAAGGAATTTCAAAAAGCTCTTGCCACCATGTTAAGAGCGAGGGGTGGGCAACGGAAGTTGTAATCTTAGTAGGTGTTGGATAAAAGGCCCCAAATGCAACATAATCCGCTCCTTGTTCACCTGCTGTCATGGCGAGATGTTTGCTATCTTTACAGGTTACGCCAATAATTTTATCAGGACCGAGAATCTCTCTTGCTTCCTTATAGTTCATATCGTCTTGTCCGACATGTACACCATCAGCACCTACTTTTTGTGCGATGTCTGGTCTGTCATTTATGATAAATGCTACGTCTTTAGCATGGCAAATTGGCATTAAGCTTCGAGCAGCTTTAATGATATCTTCATCATAGCTTTCTTTCATCCGCAATTGTAAACTGGCTACATCACCACCTTCAAGTGCATTTTGCAGTTCTATGGCAAAATCATATAGGTTAAATGATGAAGGTGTTATTAGATAAAGACGTGCGTCAGACATAAATATATACCTATAATTTTTAGTTTATTTTATCAGGCCTTAATCGGGGATCAAGTCATTATCGTTAAGAACTTGTCCTGCAAGATACAGTGATCCGCAAATAAGCACTTTTACAGGGCTTTTAGTGGTTATTATTTGTAACGCTTCCTCAACATTATTGGCCGTTTCAGCCGCAATGTTTTGCGACCAGGCAAATTTGACGATTTCAGTCGCAGCATGGCTTGCTTCCCCTTCCACATGAACACCAAAGAGTTTTTTCGTCATTGGTGATAGGGGTTCTAAATATCCTGCGCTATCCTTATTTGACATCATGCCACAAATCAGAATTAATTCTTCGTTTTTAAATGTATCTGCAATGACTTTCCCTGCGGCAGGGTTATGCCCGCCATCGATCCATAGCTCACTTCCCGCGGGCAAAATTTTACCAAATCGACTTTTAGAAATATTCTGCATTCGAGCCGGCCAATTAGCAGAAGTAATTCCCTTAGAATATTGATTTTCAGTGATTTTGAATTTTGTTTGGTGTCGAAGTGTTGCAACAGCAAGCGCGGCGTTCGAAATTTGATGAAGGCCATTTAAGTTTGGTTTCGGTAATTTTAAAGTTCCGAATTGATCATTATAAGTTAACCCGTCATTATTTTGTTCATACGTCCAGTCATTCACGAGGAGGGCATTCTTTTGATCTATGATTTGTTCAATTTTTTGTCGAGCTTCCTTGATCTGCTGCCCAACAATGACGGGGCAATTTTCTTTGGCAATATGTGCTTTTTCATTAGCTATATGCTTTATCTCAGATCCGAGAAATTGTTCATGGTCAAGTGATACGGGTGTAATAACACTGCAAAGTGTTTTATCTATTACGTTTGTTGCATCTAAGCGACCGCCTAACCCGACTTCTAAAATCAGAACATCCGCTGGATTGTCTGCAAAAGCTTTAAATGCGGCGGCAGTGGTAATTTCAAAATAGGTGATAGGCTCACCCTTGTTGACTGTTTCACAATATTCAAGAATTTCCTGTAAATACTCTTCATCGATTAATTTACCACTAAGCCTTATTCTTTCATTAAAGCGAACCAAATGGGGCGATGTATATACATGTATAGACAGTTTTGCTTTTTCAAGTATAGAACGAATATAAGATATCGTTGATCCTTTACCATTTGTACCCGCAACGTGTATCACAGGGGGCAGGTGATGGTGGGGATTGCCGAGTTTTTCCAAGATGACATACATCCTGTCCAAAGATAAATCGATTACCTTTGGGTGTAAGGATAGTAGTCTTTCAAGAATACGGTCAGTTGTCCGCATGATATATACTTAAGCGGCTTTATTCATGAGTAAGCTTACCAATTGAGTAAGCTTTGATTTCATTTCTGCACGGTGGACAATCATATCAATCATACCGTGCTCTAGTAAATATTCACTACGTTGGAAGCCTTCAGGAAGCTCTTCACGAATGGTGTCTTTGATTACTCGTGGGCCCGCAAAGCAAATGAGTGCATTGGGTTCAGCAATTTGTATGTCACCTAACATGGCATATGACGCAGTAACGCCACCGGTTGTTGGGTCAGTAAGTACAACAATATAAGGTAGTCCTGCATCTTTTAAACGTTGGACGGCAACTGTACATCTAGGCATTTGCATAAGAGATAAAATACCTTCTTGCATACGTGCACCGCCAGCGGCCGTGAATAAAATAAGTGGTGCTTTCTTTTCGATAGCTTGTGCCGCAGCGGCGATTATACCATTGCCGACACCAATTCCCATGGAGCCGCCCATAAATAAGAAGTTTTGCACAGCTACAACCGTATTTACATTGCCCATTTTCCCATAAGCAACGGCGATTGCATCTTCATATTCACTTTTACTTCTCGCAGCCTTTAAGCGCTCAGTGTACTTTTTTTGATCTTTAAATTTAAGTGGGTCTTCATTTGCTTTTGGTAATTCAACCAGTTTATAAGCCGCATTATCGAAAAGGTTATCAAATCTCTCCGTTGGGCCAATTCTTTCATGATGATCGCAATTCGGACAGATGCTTAGATTTTTCTTAATATCATTCACATAAAGCAGTTGCCCGCAACCTTTACATTTATGCCAAAGATTATCAGGGGTTTCTGATTTCTGACCGATAAAACTTTGTATTTTCGGACGTACAATGTTGGTTAACCAGTTCATATCTTAACCTCAATCTTCTCTTTTTGCGCTTTTTACGCCATCTGAGAGTTCATCAACAAAGGATAGAACTCTACCTATTAGTTCAGAATTTGCAACATTTTGTTCATCAATATTGTTTTTGATTATATCAACAATTGCGGAACCGACAACAACAGCATCTGAGAATTCTGCAAATCTCGCAACATCTTTGGGTGTTTTAATACCGAAACCTACGGCCATAGGAATGTCCGAAACCGCTCTAAATTTATCAAGCGCATTTTTTACAGGTGTTAGGTCCGGCTTAGCCGTACCGGTAATGCCAGCAATTGTAACATAATAAAGAAAGCCTGAACCGTTTCTAAGAATTATGTTTAATCGCTTTTCATTTGTGGTAGGGGTCGCGAGATGGATCATACCCATATTTACTTTTTTGGCAGGGATTGCGAGCTCAGTGTCTTCTTCTGGCGGCAAATCAACAATAATTAGGCCGTCAATACCTGCAGAAAGGGCATCATAAAGAAATTTATCAACGCCATAAACATAGATGGGATTATAATACCCCATTAAGATTATCGGCGTGACTTGGTCATCTTGTCGAAAAAGGCGCACCATTTCCAATGTCTTGGCTAGTGTCATTTTGCCTTTTAAAGCGCGAATACTTGCTTCTTGAATGGCAGGGCCATCGGCCATAGGGTCAGAAAAGGGCATACCAAGTTCAATGATATCAGCGCCTGCACCCGGAAGTCCTTTTAAGATTTCAAGGGACGTTCCAAGATCGGGGTCGCCCGCCGTCACAAATGTTACAAGTCCGGCTCGCTTTTCAGTTTTTAGTTTTTCAAATCTTTTCTCAATGCGGTCAAGGGCCATTAAATTTCCTCCCCTAACGCATCCGCAACGGTGAAGATATCTTTATCCCCACGACCACTTAACCCCATCACTATTATATGGTCTTCAGGAAGAGTAGGGGCCATTTTCATGACATGTGCAATTGCATGAGCACTCTCTAGTGCTGGGATGATACCTTCCAATTTCGTGCATAACTGAAATGCTTCTAAGGCTTCTTTATCATCTATAGGCACATATTTTACGCGCCCTATGTCATGAAGGTGGCTATGTTCTGGTCCGATGCCTGGGTAATCTAATCCTGCTGAAATTGAGTGTGCTTCTAATATTTGCCCGTCATCATCCATAAGTAAAAATGTGCGATTTCCATGCAGAACGCCTGGTGCGCCACCGGAAAGTGAGGCCGCATGTTTATCTGTGTTAACGCCAAACCCAGCAGCCTCTACAGCGACGATATTAACGTCGTCATCTAGGAATGGATGAAAAAGACCGATTGCGTTAGAGCCACCCCCTACACAGGCCACAAGGCTATCAGGAAGTCGCCCTTCCTTTTCTAATATTTGTTCTCTTGCTTCATCTCCAATCACACATTGGAAATCACGGACGATTTCTGGGTAAGGGTGGGGGCCTGCGGCCGTACCAATAATATAAAAAGTATCTTCAACATTAGAGACCCAGTCTCTCAGTGCTTCATTCATACTATCTTTAAGGCTTTCAGAACCAGAAGTAACGGGAATAACTTCAGCACCAAGAAGCTTCATACGAAACACATTCGGTTTTTGTCTTTCAATATCTTTTGCGCCCATATATACGACGCAAGGCATGCCAAACAAGGCGCAAACTGTGGCCGTAGCAACACCATGTTGCCCAGCACCTGTTTCCGCGATAATTCTGGTTTTACCCATGCGGCGGGCTAACAATATTTGACCAATGCAATTGTTGATTTTATGAGCACCTGTATGATTTAGTTCTTCTCTTTTAAAATATATCTTTGCGCCGCCTAAATGTTCCGTCATTCTTTTAGCGTAATAAAGCGGATTTGGTCGACCAACATATTCTTTTAAGAGCTCATGGAGTTCTTGTTTGAAAGCCGGATCGATCTTGGCTTCATTATACGTTTTTTCAACATCGTGAATGAGTGGCATAAGCGTCTCAGCCACATAGCGTCCACCAAAAATACCGAAATGACCGTCTTCATCTGGGCCGTTTCTAAAGCTATTTATCTTATTATTTACCATTAATCGATATCCTGTATTACTTCCATAAAGACTCTAGTCTTTTCAATATCTTTACGTCCTGGCTCTTCTTCTAGACCACTTGAAACATCAATAATATTTGCACCGCTAATTTTAATAGCTTCTTTTACATTTGTCGCGTCTAATCCACCCGATAACATCCATGGAATATTCCATTTTTTTCCAGAAATCAGTTTCCAATCAAATTCTAAACCATTTCCGCCAGGTAATGCATTTTCTAAATCTACT
>NZ_CBFIEP010000114.1:0-2647 GCF_965661635.1 Pseudemcibacter sp.
TTCTTTTCTCTGACTTAATAGCTCTGCTCTTGCTTGGTTTCGTGTTGTAACCGCAGTAGCAGCAACTTTTCTGTCTTGTGAAGACGGCTCAGCTGGCGCTAGTGCGGCGGCAATAACAACATCCATTTTTGCAATGGTCGCTTCAGGATCCCCGTCTATGGGCGAAGCATCTATTTGTACTTCACCACTTGTCGCATATCGTTGATTATCAGGGCCAACAGTATAACTATAAGTAGGGTTGCTCGCAGATTGACCACCAGCATTCTTATGCGCCATTTCATGCGCGCGAACTTCTTTATCAATTTTCTTTAATTCATCGACTTGCTTTTGCTCGCCTTCAGTAAGCTCGCCAATTTTATTACTTTTCTTTGGAGTTTCTGCGATATTATCAAGCGACACTTTTCCTTTTTCGACTTGAGCATTCGTTCTCACTGTCGAATTCGGAATTGAAATTAACGGTCCTGATATCATTTCAATCATGATTGAATATTAAACTATTTTCATTAATCATCCATTAAAAAATAGCTTATATTTTATCAATTAATGATCAAAAACCCCTTTGACCCCTTGAGTTTTCTGATCCCTCACTCATACGTCTACGGTCAACATCTCTTCTTCGATCATCGCCTCTTCTTCTATACGAACGCTCAGGTGGGTTTTTATAGCGCTCAAGAATAGCCGTACGCTCTTCAAGAGGTAGTTTTTCAAGAACCTGTATCATCACATTTTGACTTTCTACGACCATTGAATGATATTTGTTACGATATTCTTCCATGGCAAGGCGGAATTTTTCAGGATCAAACTGTTCCTCTGCAATAATATCCATAATAGCACCACGTTGAGCCATAATTTCACGGTAAATCGGAATAAGATCTGAACGTTTGCTTTTCATTGTAACATAAAATTCACGCTTACCGCTGCGCGGAAAAGGTTCCACAATTTTTGAAATAGAATTATCAAATGAAAGACGCGTCATCCGGATTTCTTTGGCTTTATGCCCTGCGTAAAGAAAACCAATCGCAAAAAAGTTAAGCGCAAGTGATAAAAGCATCACGACACTTATCCAATTCATTTTAAACGATAAATTTCTCATTGTACGTCTTCCTCAACAAAAATAAATTCTTCAACATCTAAAAGCGTATCTACATTTTCTTCTAAATTAATACCGTCTTCCGCAACTTCATAAGTAAGAAAATCCATTTCTGCAATTTCATCTTCGGCCAGCGCACTGGATCCTGCACTACCCATATAAAGTCCAAGAACACATGCTGCCGTAAGTCCGGACAGTCGAGGAACAAGAAATAAAAACCAATCACTTAGTTTCGTTGGTAAATGAAATCCTTGATCCTGCTCAACGGTGCGCGGAATTGCCATAATACTATCCACCAAAGCCCGACTTGGTTCTGGGCTATAAGTTTTGGCGTATTCATCCAAATAATCGTTTAATTTATTTTCATTCATTTTCTGTTCTCCTTAGGCTCAACCAATCTCTTTTAAAAGCTGGTCTCTTTCAGCGCCTAAAATTTCTGCTAATTTGCGTCTTCCTCTTACTAAATAAGATTCTAACGCATTTAAGCTCACTTCCATTACTTCTGCCGCTTCTTTATTTGAAAGACCTTGAAAATAACACAGCATAATGGCTGTACTTTGCCTTTGTGGCAATAATTCAAGTGCCTTTTTAATCTGCGCTGAACGCTGATCTACGGCTATTATATTTTCGGCTCCCGTATCAGATGACGGGATATTTTCTAATATTTCCACATTTTCTTGCGGTTTTCTTTTTCGGCAAACGTCATAACATAAATTTGTTACTACCCTATAAAACCAAGTGGTAAATTTGGTTTTTCTTGCAGGATCCCATTTGGCGGCATGCTTCCATACTCTAATAAAGGCTTCCTGCATCACTTCTTCACCTTCCGCAGAATTACCAAGAAGTTTTGTCGCGTATCCAAGGTTGAGCGATAAGTGACGATCAACAAGCATTCCATATGCTGTCTGATCACCTTCACCGATACGTAGCATCAAATCTTCGTCGGTTATCGCATCTGTACCCATATAGGCACCACCATTTTGTTAACGTTCAACCTATTATACGCATAATGTTTAAAAACCCTGCATAAAAAGTTGCCCAATAGACCCCTGCCAGATTTTTTGCTAGTTTATAAAAATTATGAGGGAAAATTTAATTGCTTGAATTTATTTTTGATACTGTTTTTGATTTCTTATCTGCTTGGGACATGATTGGTCTTTTGTTGATGGTGACGGTTTTCATCATAATTGGTTTGTTATTTATCGGATATGAAGTTTATTGGCGCATAAAATCTGAAACAGTGAATGGTGTTATTTCAGCGGTTATACAAGATGGCAAATATTATTATTCCGTCTTCAAATATAAAACACGCAGTGGTGAAACTTATGAAAAAGAAAGCTCATTAGGATCCAATTCAATAATAAGCAGACTACCCGGTACAAAGCTTAAGATATTAATTATGCCAGATAATCCAGAAAAAATTAGAAGACCAACATACGTTTGGCTACTGTTTGGAATTACCTTTTTCTTGCCTGGATTATTTATTATGAATTTGGCCCTTAAGAAATTCGAATTCAATTATATAATCGCTTTATTTATTTTGGCCGCGCTTCTTTT
>NZ_CBFIEP010000115.1:0-27214 GCF_965661635.1 Pseudemcibacter sp.
ATAAGTATGAAGATCGACAAGTTAATTACGGATTATCAATTTTTTGCCAAATATTTTTAATCCAGGGCACGGCGTGACCAATAGATTCAGGAAGTAAGTTTTCCTGATGATGTGTAATGACAAAAAGTTCATGGAAGGTGACGTCTTTGCCTTCTGATTTCAGCTTTTTTACATATTCAATGGTCGGCGCGATATCAATTAAACCATCCACATGTGAATGCATGATATAAAGCGGGATTTTCCAATCTGTATCTAATAATTTACCGTCTTCTCTAAATGTATTCATGTCCGCAGACATTCCCGCAATCGGGAAAGCACCAGCAAAACGATCTTGAAATTTGGAGGCCCAATCCCATGTACCAAATGCACCCATACTATATCCGGTCACTATGGTTTTACGTTCATCAATATTATATGTCGCATTTACACTATCCCAAAGACGCAATAATGCTGCTTCATTTTCGGGGCTTTGCCAATTTCCACTTACAGAATCAGCTGCCAAAAATATCGCGCCTAACGGCTTAAATGCCTGTTGATAAATTTTATTAAAAAAGCCTTCGGTCCAATAGGGCTCTGGCCTATTATCACCGCCCATTCCCCCGAACCCATAATGAAGCCCCAATATCATTGGCACGGCTTTGCTGCCATCATAACCTTCCGGGATATCTATAACATAACGCTGCAATGTTCCGTCGGGATGAGTGATTTCCACTTTATGAAAACCTGGTCCCATTTCTATAATGTCCAGTTCTTGTGCTGTGGCAACACTATTCAGAATACTGAAAAGGCTAATGATGAATAAAAGATTTTTTTTCACAGAGATGCTCCCTTAATTTTTTATGAGAATGACATATCAGCTTGAAAACTGCAAGCTAGGGCTTGCTTTCATTTTAAAGCTAATTATGCTTGCTTAATTAAGGAGAAGTAATGTTACCTTTTGATTTATTAACCGCATTCTTTATTACATCAATATTGCTAGGGATAACGCCGGGACCAGATAATATTTTTGTCTTAACACAATCCGCCGTGTCAGGAACACGTGCAGGGATCGCAGTTACTTTTGGTCTTTTAATGGGCATTTTTTGTCATACGGTCGCCGTTGCATTTGGTATTGCTGTTATTTTCCAAACATCCCCTCTTGCCTTTACGATCCTTAAAATATTTGGCGTCGGATATCTGCTGTATTTAGCATGGGGTGCGTTTAAAGCAGGTAATGCTAAAATCAAAGGAAAGGATTTAAGTAATCTAAGCTCCTTTAAACTCTTTAGACGTGGTATTCTGATGAACATTAGTAATCCAAAAATTGCTATTTTCTTCCTAGCTTTTCTTCCACAATTTGCTGACCCTGAACTAGGCTCAGTTCCTATGCAAATACTTTTGCTTGGCTCTATTTTTAATTTTGCCACATTACTCGTTTTTATTAGTATTTGTTTTTTAGCTGGCAGTATTGGCGACTATTTAAAATCATCCAACCGGGCACAAATTATTTTAAACCGAATAGCCGGCACCGTTTTTGTCGGTCTTGCCCTTAAGCTCGCACTTACCGATAACAATTCGTAACTTTAGAGAAGAAATCGGTATAAGTTTAACCTAAGTCAAATAAATTTCCCGCCCCATCTCTATATTGCACTTATCTGACATTTTATTACTCAGGAAAGGAAAATTATTATGTCTAATGATCTAAAATTAAAGAATGTAGTGGTGGCAATCGACCCCTTAGAAAGCAATCAATATTCATTAAAACGCGCCCTAAAAATGAATGATGTCCTTGATGGTGGCATTAATATTCATCTGTTTATCTCGCTTGAAATGGATAAGCTTCATAAAATGCATGATACCTTTGAATTCTCATGTGATGGCGAATGGTTTAACGAACTTGTCAAACCGATGGTTGACGCTGGAATTGATTATACTTCCGAAGTCATTTGGACAGATGCATGGCATCGTTCAATCGCTGAAACATGTAAAAAATATGATGCCGACCTTGTTATTATTTCCGATTATGCAACAGAAGATGGCCGTACGGATCTAACACCATCAAAATGGTCTTTATTACGTGCATCAGTTTGTCCAGTTTTGATCGTTCACCCACAATCAACTTTAACCCGTAATACAATTCTTTCTGCCGTTAACATGCAAACTGATAATCCACGTTATGTTGAACTAAACGAAAAAATTCTTAACTATAGTGAACTACTTGCCACAAAATATGGTGCAGAAAAGCATGTTGTAAATGGATATGAAGATGGTATGGAATATCCGGACCGTGCAAAATTATTACGTGACACAAATACAAAACAAGAAAATCTTCACATTAAACAAGGTGGCCCACGCGCCATCATTTCAGAAGTGGCGACTGAAATTGAGGCCGACATCGTTGTTATCGGTACACTTGCACGAAGCGGAATTATGGCCGCCATGCGCGGAAATAAAAGTGAACGTATTATCCGCGAATTAAAATGTGATGTTATGGTTCTTAACTAATCACGACCACATTTAATAACCTTTGAAAGGGACCTTTTACAGGTCCCTTTTTTCGTGCTAGCATCCTATAAAAAGGGAAATAATTCATTTGAAAATAGCGCAGATATTAAAATTTTTAATACCGTCTTCAATCGGTGTTTTACTTTTCTTGTTTCCGGTTACATATGAAGGAAACACGACCATCTTTTTGGCGGTGATTACTAGTATTATTCGCGCACCATTTGAAGGTTTTATTTTAGAGATTATCGTCAGTGTGGTTATATTATCCGCAATCGCCAGTGGTATTTATCAAATTTTTAAGCCAGATTGGGAACAACGATTTAAATCGCTCTCTATCTTTTGCAAAACAAGCTTTCCTTGGTTTTTAATAAGATTACTCGGCGCGAGCTTTGCGGTTATGGTTTATTTCCAAGTAGGGCCAGAATTCATATGGGGTCAAGAAACGGGTTTTACGGTTTTTACAGAAATTGGAGCAACCATATTTTTTATTGTTACTGTCGCCTGTTTCTTAATGCCGTTCTTAACAGAATTCGGCTTTATGGAATTTATTGGAACGATTGTCAGTCGCCCTTTCGGTCTATTATTTAAATTACCGGGACGGTCCGCCATTGATGCCTTGGCCTCCTTTTTAACTTCATCAAACGTTGGTCTCTTAATTACAATTGGTCAGTATGAAAAGGGATATTATACGGCACGGCAAGCCGCCGCAGTTGCAACCAATTTTTCGGTTGTTTCGGTTTCTTTTAGCTTTCTCATTGCAACCGTTTCCGGTATCGAGCATTTATTCATAAATTGGTATCTTTCCATATTCATTGCTTGCATGATCTGCACCTTTATACTCGTTCGAATACCCCCAATAAGCCAACTAAAAGACAATTACAATGGCAGTAAAAATCACAGTGAAACTGAATCCCATCAAGGGCCGATGTTTAAAACGGCCATTTATTGCGCCGTAGCAAGGGCAGAGAAAGCGCCGCCTCCTGTTATGATCCTCAAAAACAGCTGGTACAGTGCCATAAGTGTTATTTTTGGTGTGTTGGCCCCCTCAATGGCCATCGGAACATTAACGATCATTCTGCTTAATCATACACCCATTTTTAATATTCTCAGCACCCCCATATATTTCATTTTAGAATTAATAAATTTCCCCGAAGCCAGCAAAGCAGCCCCCGGCCTGATCATTGGGTTTCTTGATCAATTTATGCCGGCAATCGTTGCCTCAAATATTGAAAATGAGCTCGTTAAATTTGTATTGGCAGGATTAGGGGTAACACAGTTGATTTATATGTCTGAAGTCGGGTTGATTATTTTGCGGTCCTCAATTCCATTAAATTTTATACAGCTCTTTGTCATTTTCTTGTTAAGATCAATTATTTCATTTCCGGTGCTCTTAATTGCTGGCATGATTATTATTTGAGGACGAAAATATGGACCTAAAAGATATTATTGATTTTTCTTCCCATCCCATTAATGACGTTTCTTATCAAAAGACGTGTAAAAAACTTCTTGATGAAAAAGGTGCACTTGTCCTGCAGAATTTTTTAACCCCTATGACAATTGAACGTATAAAAAAGGAAGGCGAAGACAATCAATATCTCGCATATTATTGCGCAGATGACCATAACGTGTACTTGACCGATAAGGATCCGTCATATCCCGAAGATCATCCAAGAAATAAACTGATAAGTTCATCAAAAGGATGTATTCAGGATGATCAAATTCCTTTGCATTCACCACTACGCACAATTTATGATGCAAAAATTTTCAGAGATTTTTTATGCAACGTGCTGGGCGAAAAGGGGCTTTACGATTATGCTGATAGTCTGTCATCAATAAATCTTCATTATGCTGAAGAAGGAAAAGAACTTGGTTGGCATTTCGACAATTCATCTTTCGCGACGACAATTTTAATCCAAAAACCTGAAGGTGGTGGCATCTTTGAATATGTAGAAAATATGCGTGATGCAGATAACGGCGAAATGAATTTTGAAGGTGTTGAAAAAGTATTGAACGGAAAGACACCCGTTAAAACATTAAGCATGCCAGAAGGTACTTTAGTATTATTCAGAGGGCGTAATGCCATCCACCGCGTGACCCCCACCATTGGAGAAATGACAAGAATGCTTGTCGTTTTCGCCTATAATTCTGAACCTGGCATTGCCATATCACCAGAAGCCAGCATGACCTTTTATGGTAGAGTAGGGTAAACCCTACTCTTCACCAGGGTGATAGCTGCGAACTGCGTTTGCTTTTACATCATCTAAATAAAGCCAAGCTGGTTTATATTGTTTCTGGGCGAGCATAGCGGCCTGATCCATATTATTTGGCGAACTTGGGTCTGCACTTGCGCCAAATACATGGATCGATTTCGAACGCGTACGTTCATTGTCATCCGTTGGAAATGCGACAATAGCCGTATAGCTGTTCCCGCCTGTTTTATACCGTTTCTTAAGCCCATCGCGGCGCCCGTTAAAGGTAATCTGACTGCCACCTGACCATCCAGGAACTCCAGGTGTCGCAATACTTTCAGCATCATCATCAAAAATTGGATTACCTGCATCATCCAGCGGTGGGCGCTGCGCTCTATTCATCTCACCCCATGCCACTTGCCATGATCCGTAATCTTCAACCAAGCGATCTACGGCACGCTCAAGAAAATCAATAACTTCCTCATCACTAAATTCGGCGCCTCGCTCTTTCGAACGATACATTCCTTCAAACCAATCCACATAAATTGTCGGTTCAACGCTTTCCAATGTTGCAACACCATCCCATGCATTTAGCAATTCAATCACAGGGGCTAATTTCGCGGCACGCTCAGAATTGGACGAAGAGGTAGAGGCATATGCATCATTAATAATTGGTTTTGAAACATTCCATTCGACCATGGTCGTATCCAAACTCTCAAATTCCCATGTGGCAAAATCAAATTTTTCATGTTTATTAAGAATTCGTCTCGCGTTTCTGCTTCTGGCGTTATCACCCTCACGCACCATATAAGTCGGGTAATTTTCTTCTTTGGCATCACTTTCAGACATACTAACACCGAACGGAGTGGTATTGGTATTTTGTATCATATAAGACACAGGGTTTTTAACTTGTGGTAAATCAGTAAGTGAATGATACCCTTTCCAGTCCGTGTCAGGATTGCTTCCATCAACGGCCGTATTCCAATCAAAGCCTTCATTACGAATGGGTACAGATCCATTATAAATATACCAAATGTTACCTCCACGGTCCGCATAAATTATATTGCCGAAATTCATACGTTGTGGTTCGATCGCTTTGGTGAATTCTTCAACATTACTGGAGCGTTGCATATTATACCATTGATCAAGCCATCCCGGTTGATCAAAAGTTGCAAACATCCCTGATAAATATTTTCCTTCTCTCATTGCAACCACCGCACCATGATGGGTTTTGCGGAATTTAACTTTACGGGGGCCCGCATCTTTTACGATGATTACCCCTTCCCATTCAACGGCTTCGCGTGTTGCATCACCATAGGTATAGTTAAGTGGATTTTCAGGGTCATCAAAATGCTCAATCCAGCTGTCCTCTTGGTTACTATAATTATCTGTGCTCATCCATCCAAGGTTTTCACCAAATCCAATATACGGCAAAGGATATCCAAAACGAGCATAACCGGTAAAATTCCAACCTTCGTCAGAAAGCATATGTGCTTCATACGTTTGACCGATACCAAATGCGGGTAAATGAGGGTTAATAAAAAGGAAGGACCCTGTCGCATCAATTTTTGATCCGTTCGCTGCCCAAGCATTAGAACCAAATTCCTTGCGGTCTTCGGGATCAATCTCAGGATAATCAACTTGCGCCATTTGAAGTGCCGTGCCGTTAATCGCTTCAAAAGCAGCTGTGCGTTCCTCAGTTGTAAAACGCAATCGGCTTAAAAACCCGCCTAAATAATACCAGCGCCGGATAAGGGCTAATGAATACCATGGCTCAATATGATTAAGTAATCTTGTTTCAAGTTCCGGATGGGTTTCCATATAATAATTAATACCTGCTGCATAACCATCAAGAAGCGCTTTAATTTCAGGTGCCGCATTATCATAATCACGTTTCGAAAGTTCGTTATTCTCAAAACTATGAACTACCCAGTCCGCTAATACTGCATCTTCGCCTAGAATTTCAGAGAGCCTACCTGTACCCATAATAAACCCTAATTCTAACTGTCCGAAATTATCTTCGGCTTGCGCATATCCCATTCCAAATGCGGCATCACCATCCGTTTTTCCGTGTATATGGGGCACGCCCCATTCATCACGATAAATGGTAACATTCTGTGATTGATGTGAAATTTCCATATTCTCAGCAGGCGCGTCTGATGTCTGTTCAGAACCACATGACATTAGAAATACAGAAATAATTAATACAAATACGAACTTTAAACGGGTAGGCATAGTCAGTCCCCTAGTATTGAAATAAATATTGAAAAAAGAAGTTTACCTTTTTTACTCTTTATTTTAAACCGAAAAGAAATCAACTATTTGTTATTTTAATGCTTTTTTCTTTGCAATTTTTTTAACTAAATTTTGTGGAACGCCCGGGTGGCTCCATGGACAAACAGCAAGACATATACCGCATCCCGTATTTTCATTAAAATAAGGAAGACATTTATCAAAATCCACATACCATTTTTCGACCCCACGTACCATTTTCTTATCTGATTGTATTGCTTCTGGCGGACAAGCTTTTTCACATGCTTTACAATTCAAACAAAAATCATCAACGCCAAAAACATCCAGACTATCATAATTGAGCGGCATGTCGGTTACCAATGCACCAAGCCGCATCACAGATCCATTTTCACGATTAATCAGTGAACCATGTTTTCCAAGTTCGCCAAGTCCACTTTCAATGGCTGGGGGAATAAGCAAAATCGGTACATTATTTGATCCGCCATAGCTAATCGCATTCCACCCTTGTTCATGAATATAATTGGCGATAGCATGGCTAACCAAATGGGCTTCACCATATTTTTTTATGACTTCAATGGCGGAGGGAACTTCAGGGGCCGTTTTTAGATTTTCAAAATCCATTGCAACGCCAATGGTTATGACCGTTTCATAGGGCACTTCAAAAGTATCGATAACCCACTCAGGTCGCATCTTGGTAATACCGATCGCAACGGCGCCGCTTTTAACACCAACCTCTTTTATCAATTTCGTCCATTCGGTTGAAGTTTTTTCGACTTTCTCATCCGAAATGGGTTCAACTATTGTTTCTCGGATACGGTCTGTTTCCATTTGTGTTTTATAAAGATCTTCATCACGCGGTGCGTGATCCACAAAAAACTGCATCAATGGACCAAAGGGGGTCAAGTCTGGCGTTTGCCAGTATATGGGGGAAGGGCGGCGCACTTTTGTCTCGCCAAGACCATTAAGATCATTTCCTGAAACATCTGGCCATAATGCCATCTGTTCTTCACTGGGTATAAACTTTTCTTTTTTCCGCAAACTGTCGCTCCTAGAGAGCTAAGCTTACTTTTAATTTTATTTTTTTTCAAGTTGTATGAAGGGCATGTCATCCATGCCCTTCAACAATTGCAACACTTAAAAATTAACTCTAAAACCAACATTGAATAAGTGTGCGACATTTTCAACTTCTAAAGAACCCGGTAGAAGGGTTAGATCGAGGTTAACCTTATCACGGGCAAAATATCTATAATCAACAAATACACCCATATCTTCTGTGATATTATAAGTTGCGCCAACAATACCTTGGTAGGCAAACCCACCATTACCAGCATCCGCAATAGCAACAGCAGATGGTGAAAACTCAATATTCGTATCTGCATAACCAACACCGACACCAATGTAAGGTGAGAACTGCTCACCAGCCATAAAGTCATAATAACCGTTGACCATAAATGCTAGTGTTCCATTTGACCCTTGGCCATCAGCAACAATAGTAGATACATTAGCGCCAAGGTTAGCAGAACCCGTAATTAAAACGCCAGCGTCTTCCGTGCCAATAGCGCCACCACCAACAGCAACATTGCTATGGGATGAGATGGAATTTCTGATGTAACGTACTTCAGCTTCACCACGAAAACCATTTCCATATGAATAACCAGCAGCAACACCGAAGTTATAACCATTTTTAAACATGGTATCCCAAGATAGTGATGTACCAGATGCTAATACTGTACCACCTGGAATAGTTGTACCTGTTCCAGTTGTGAAGGCAGAATTAAGTGCGCCCTCATTTGATTAGGATTGTAATGAAGAAAGACCCCCTGAAACTGATGCATATCCTCTCCCTTCTTGAGCAGATGCTGCGCTAGAAATAAGTAAGGCCCCCGAATAATGATAGTGTAATTGTTTTTGTAAATTTCATGATCTTCTCCTTTAATGATCACGCTCTTTACGCCGCAACATTAAAAATGGATCACTTAAATATATTAAATTATTATTTTCTTACTCTATCTATTGCTGCCTTCATCACCGGATCCCAAAATGTATACCCATGTTGATTTAAATGCATTCCGTCCTCTAAGAATATCTCAGATTTAAGCTTACCATTTTCATCCATCATAGGAGATGTAATATCCACATAATGTAGGTTTGATTTGCTCTCGCTATATTCAATTAATTGCTGATTGGTGATCATTTTATTTTTTCTAACGTCCGCTCCAAGTATATCATCTATCAATGTCGGTTTCATCGACATTAAGAGAATAGGAATATCATAAAAAATCCTGCTCAACACGGTTGATTAACTCTTTAAAAGCGTTGACGGAAAATTCAGGCGATTTGCCGTTTTCAACATCAATATCACAATAAATAACCATCATTGACGGATTATGTTTTTTGATAACATCGTCATAATAATGAATAACTTCAGGAAGACTAGCGCCACCAAAACCACGGTTGGTAATAGGATATCCGGGAAATGAATTCGCCGTTTCCCAAAACACAATACTTGAACTACCTACAAATAAAATTGGATTTTTTGGTAGCTGATTACGCGCATCAAAACGGCGATAATTTTCAATTTTTTTTCGAAACGATCTATTTTAATTTCACGGTTACGAATAAATTTTTCTTGAGCTTTATGATAAAGCGACATTGTATCTTTATATTTGTCCGGATGGTCATTGTAATCAACTTTATTGGCCATCCAGTATCCAAATGAATATTTATAAAATTCTGCTGTTTTATCGCTATCCGCATCTGCCTCTAAGGCTTCTTCTACATATTGGTGATATTCTTCAAGCGTTTCTGGTACCTGTGCGCTAGCTGAACATATGAAGCTAAAGCATAATAAAAAGAAACCTTTTTTATACATTTGATAATCCTATGAAGTTGTAAATAATTAGGATGTTACATCTTGTAATATGACCTGTCCATCATCAACATCACCTGCCGTATATTTTAAGGATTTCCTAAGTTCAACTTCAAATTCTCTGCTCTCAATAGTCGAAACAACATACCAGTTTGTTATGGTTTCTTCTGCTGAAATTGAAAGCGTCATATACCCTCGTCCCTTAATATTTGCGAGTGCCATATGATCTAGATGATCATAATAAGCTTGTTCTACTTCTTTGACTTTTGGTAACCGATCACCGCGGCCTGGCGAAGTGATACCTTGTACGGCAAATTCTGCGCCATAATGTTGTCCACCCATTTTATCCGTTAACGACATCGCCCACGCGCAATGCGTATCACCTGTCAACACAATCGGATTACCATCATATTTTTCAAACATATCATAAACACGACGCCTTGCCGGCTGATAGCCGTCCCAAGCATCAGGATTATAAAACCCGCCGTATTCTCTTGCGACTTTCATACTGAGCTGCTCACCTTCAGGAAAACTTTTCATTTCTTCCTTAGTAAAAACATTATCAAGTGGTGGTTCAGGGCGATAACTCATAATAATTTGCTGCCCTAATATCTGCCATGGCACTTTTCTATTGGCCGAAGATTTCAACGTTTGGTCAAGCCATTTTTCTTGTTCTTCGCCCAGTAACGATCTTTCTTCGGTTTCAAGTCTTTTATGAAATCCTGCATAATCCGGGTTTCCCCGTTCATCCATTTCAACATCAAGACCATATTCAAGTGGACGTTCACGACCAACGACACGTGTATCAAGCATCGCTAATGTTGCCATATCACCAAATTCAAATGATCTGACTGTCGGCAAATTACTATCCGTTACTCGGACTGGCATCCATTCCATATAAGCTTTGGTCGCATTTCGTCTACGAGGCGCCCATTTCCCTTCACTCGCGTCATGATTTTCCGCGCCCGTCGCATAAGCATTATTGGCAAATTCATGATCATCCCATGTACAGATAAACGGATATTTTCTATGTACTTCTTGTAAATCTTCATCTGAACGGTAAAGCGCATAACGACGGCGATAATCAGATAATGATTTAATTTCGTGCGGCGGGTCAACAAGACGCCCCAATTCTTCGGCTTTGGGAGATTGATACCTACCAACCTGATACTCATAAATATAATCCCCTAAATGAATAACAGCATCATAAGGGCCACTTTCCGCAATCGCACGGTATCCATTAAAATACCCCCATGGATAATTTGAACAAGAGGCGACCGCAAATTTAAGCGGTTCTTTGCCGCTATCTTTTAAAGTCTTGGTTTCACCTGTAACAGATGTACTATTTCCGACACTGAAACGGTAATAATAACGTTTACCGCGCTCCAACCCTGCGACATCTTCTTTAACCGTATAATCCCGGTCATGGTTTGTAATGAATGATCCTTCATTGACAATATGTGTAAAATTCTCATCCGCTGAAATTTGCCAATTGACCGCAATATCACCTTTATAATTATCCTCATTCGGTGTTACCCGGGTCCAGATGATCACTTTCTTCTGTAAAGGGTCACCGCTTGCAACACCATGTTTGAATTGAATAGGAATAGTATTTTGTGCACTCGCCATATTCGTTGACGTGCCGGTGACGACAACCGCAGCACCAGCAGGAATGACTTTTAGTATTTTTCTTCGGTTAATTTTTAGCTTTTCATTCTTCATCGTGTCTCTCCATGATTACACATAGCATAAGGTATTTTTCTTATATTTCATAATTAAGTCTTTAGGATGAATTTTTGACTTTACTTTTTAATAATCATTATTAATATTAAATTCGATTCTAAGAATGATTATTAATATTAATGAGTGCAAAATAATGACTTTTCGCGATTTACTCTATTGGCCACATCTTGTTTGTGGCGTAACGGCTGGTATTCTAATTTTTATCATGTCTGTTACCGGCGTACTTCTAACCTATGAGCGTCAAATGATATCTTGGGCAGAAGGCGATTATGATCGCAGCGCCCCAACTGATAAAAAAGCGCTCAGTGTCGATGAAATTCTTATTAAAAATCAACCTTCCTTTGGTGAAAAACCTCTAAGATCTGTGAAAATCGAAAATAACCCAGAAGCACCATTGGTGGTTCGTGGCGATGATTATTATTACATAAACCGTTACACAGGTGAAATACTTGGTAACGGACCAAAAGGGGTTAAAGGCTTCTTTAGCGATATGCGTAGCCTACACAGATGGCTTCTCATGGAGGGTGAAAGTCGCGGAACTGCCCGTATGTTTACAGGCGCGGCAAACTTAATGTTTCTATTTATTGTTCTTTCAGGAATGTATCTATGGATTCCAAAAGTTATTAACAAAGAAAATATTAAGAAAGTCATATTCTTTAGAAAAACAAAGTCCTCAAGAGCGCGTGACGTCAATTGGCATAATGTTATGGGCATTTGGTCCGCTATCCCACTTGCAGTCATTATCGCTACGGCTACGGTCTTTTATTATTCTTGGGCCAATAATCTAGTTTATACCTTGGCTGGCGAAGAACCGCCCGTAAGAGGGCGCGGCGCATCAGATGCTAATGCCCCAACATTCGATCAATTTGTTCCTTTTGAAAGCATGTTTGATAAAGCGGAAACCATGCGCGAAAACTGGACCACTATCACGATGACTTATTCAAAGCCCACTGATGAAAATATCCGTTTTTCTGTTGATACAGGTAATGGTGGTGAACCACATAAAAAAGCCGACCTTTATTTAAGCCGGGCAGATGGTACAACAGCCAAATGGGAACCCTATCAGGATTATTCCGCAGGCAAACAAGCACGCTTTTATATTCGCTTCCTTCATACGGGTGAAGCAATGGGTATAATAGGGCAAACTATCGCGGGAATTGTATCTCTATTTGCTGCTTTTCTGGTTTGGACAGGATTAGCGCTCGCTTACCGGAAATATTTAAAACCTGTTTTCAAGAAAAAACGAACCCGGGTAACAACATAAAATAGTCCAACTTTCCATTTAGATAATTTCGAATTATTTACACATGCGCTTTCAATATGTATGATCCAATTCATGCGGATCATACATATTTTTTATTCTTACTGTTATTATCAAATGAAGTTCTGTTTGCTTATGATGCAACCAAAATAAAAGAAAAACTTACCCCAGGAAAAGGAGAATATTTCAGTTCCACAGTAATCGAAATAATAGATGGGGACACAGTTCTTCTCGCAAATAATATGGAAGTCCGTCTAGTTGGGCTTCAAGCGCCAAAAATAGCGTTAGGCCGTAAAGACTTTAAAGAATGGCCTTTAGGCTATGAAGCGAAAGATGTATTAAGTAAATTAATAATCGGAAAAGAAGTTACTCTATTTTATGGCGGTCGAGAATTGGATCGTTATGGACGGACATTGGCCCATTTATTTACGAATGACAACATTTGGGTTCAAGGTGAAATGCTAAAAAACGGAATGGCAAGGGTATATAGTTTCGCCGATAACAGAAGTATCGTAGAAGAAATGCTTGAAGAAGAATATCAAGCACGCCTTCAAAACAGAGGCATTTGGGGGCTTGAATTTTATAAAATTAAGCCGCAAGAAGAGAGCGGAAAATATACTAACAGCTTTCAAGTTATATCGGGTAGAATACGTGACGTTGCCGAAGTACGAAATAATACCTATCTTAACTTTGGAGATGATTACCGTAATGATTTCACAATCGTTATACCAAATCGGGTCAAAAAAATGTTTCAAGAAAGGGACATAAATTTGACCAATTTTAAAGACAAAAATATATTTGTACGAGGCTGGCTCAAATATTATAATGGGCCGTCAATCGATTTATCACACCCTGAACAACTGGTTATTCAGTGAAGGAGCACTTAAATGTTACTTGAAAAACAAATAAAGAAATTACTTATCGTAGTCCTTCCGGTGATGCTTGCAGCATGTACGACAGTAAACCCAGCAACAGGAAAACGTGATTTCACACCTTTTATGTCTCCTCAAAAAGAGCTCTCAATCGGTAGAGATGCCCATCCTGGCATCCTTAAAGATAACGGAGGCACATTCAATGATCCTCGTCTGACAAAATATGTCGATGATATGGGGCAACGCTTAGTCGCAAATTCAGAATTAAGTGATTACCCTTTTACTTTCACCGTTTTGGATACCCCACTTGTTAATGCTTTCGCCTTACCAGGGGGATATGTCTATGTAACGCGTGGTATAATGGCACTTGTTAATGATGAAGCTGAGCTTGCATCGGTTATTGGTCACGAAATAGGCCATGTTACGGCACGACATTCGGCAAAAAGATACAACAATCAAATGTTTGCCGGTCTAGGTACAGTTCTTGTAGGAGCCGCGACAGGAAATAATGCACTTACCAATAGTTTAAGTCAGGGAGCACAAGCCTATTTAATGAGCTATTCACGTGATCAAGAACATCAATCCGACGAACTTGGAATTAGATACGCCAGCCGATCCGGATTTGACCCTTATGCGGCATCAGATATGCTCAACGGTTTAGATAATCAACATAATTTACAGCTTATTCTCGCAAACCGCGCTGATGAACCACCACGTTCCGACTTTAATTCAACCCATCCTAATACTCAGGACAGGGTGAGAAGAGCTTACCAAAAAGCCGTTGATACCGGCATTGCGCAAAATGTGAGGCCGCGTAACCAAGACGTATATTTCAATATTATTGATGGTATGATTTATGGTGACGACCCCAAACAAGGCGTCATCCAAGGGCGTGACTTTTTACATCCAACTATGAAGTTAAAGTTTACTGTACCTGAAAATTATTCTTTGCAAAACTCATCAGAAGCCGTAATGGCAAGAGGAACCGGGCCTGCAGAGGGAGCGGCAATTATTTTCTCTGGCGCCAGCATGCAAGATAATACTATTAGCGATTATGCCAATGCCATTTGGAAAGCCTATAAAATTGAAAATGAAATGCAGGGTAATCAAAATATTAATATCAATGGGATGGATGCCTATACGGCTTACACAACCATGGACATGAACAATCAGAGTTATGTCGTTCGCTTAATTGCCATTCATCATTCAGGCGATAATGGCTATCATTTCTTGATGCTTACGCCACAAAGTAAATATCAAGGTCTTTCTGATAGTCTGCAGCGCGCAAGCTATAGTTTTGATAAAATTACGGATCAAGAAGCAGCGGCCATAAAAGGTAGGAAAATTAAAATTGTTCGTGCCCGCTCTGGTGACACTATAGACCGCCTTTCAAGTCAGATGGCCTTTGATGATTATAAAAAAGAGCGTTTTCTTGCTCTAAATAATTTAACCGAAAATCAGAGCATTAAAACAGGGCAACTATTAAAGTTGATCGTTTGGCAATAGTTTATCTCACAAATGAAAGTATTTCTTTCATAGTAGTGCGGTTAAAAAGACCTGAGAAAGCAACATATGAAATCATTCCGACAAAAATCAAAATGAATAGATTTTGATAAGGCTCCCATCCGTACTGAGTGATTTCAAGTCTTACCAAATAAACTGATGCGTACATTAAAAGTGAAACAAAGAAAGACTTATATGTACTCTGGATAAAGACTACTGGTGTAATGCCCGTGTATTTACCAGATCTGCTTAAGGTTATAAAAAAGGCAATTGGATATCCAATCAACCAAGCATAGCAAGCACCGATCATGCCCCAATTAGCACCAATTAGAATACTAATAGTAAGCAGAATACATAAGATAACGAGCGATCCTAGATAGATTTTCGGCAATTCAAGTGCATTTAAAAGTTCATTAATGGGGCTGTGTAAAATTCTTAAGGGAAAAACGAGCGTTAAAAGCTGTAAGGGTAATATCATAGTCAGCCACTTATCTTCCCATAATGTTGTCACAATTTCAGGTGCAACAGCCGATATACCAAAATATACCGGGAAAATTGAAATCGATAATATTCTTATAGCTTTTGATATTGATTGTCGCACCAATTCCGTTTGATCTTTAATTTTTGAAAATCCAGACAGAACTATTTCTTTTACAATCATTGCAAACTTTTGTTCTGGAAGAGAGGCGAGCTGCGATGCTGCCGTATAGGCACCAAGTATATTCATAGGAACAAAACGACCTAAGATCAATACATCGATCGTTTGATAGCAATAGATCAAAATTTCTTGAAATATCACAAATATCCCAAAACTATATATGTCCTTCAATGGCTTTAAATTAAAACTCGGCCACACCCTTCTTGGTGACCATAATTGAAATAGAAATGCCATAACAATCAAGCCTAATGTATTGGCATAAACCAGAGACCACACACCAAAACCATTTAAGGCCATCAATACCGAACAAATCCCGATAGAAACATTACGTAAGAAATAGATCAACTCTCTCTTTTTTGCATCTAACTTCCTAACTACTAATACCCGCGGTATCGTTGCAAAGGCAGTTATCACAAGCTGTAATGATAATACTCTCAAAATTAAAACTATTCTGTCGTCACCAAAATAATCGGCAACCAACGGGGCCGTAATAACGACGCAAAAACTTAAAAACCCGCAAAAAAGAAGAATAGCACCGAATGCAAAGCCTAACAATTCGTCTGATAATTCTTTTTTTTGAATTAAAACAGTATCAAGACCAAAGCTGTGAAAAAGCAGAAGCATGCCGATTAAAAACATTGCAGATGCCATTAATCCGTAATCATCCGGAGTAAGTAACCCCATGACAAAAATTGTAATGACCCAATTAATGATCTGCGTTACAAATTTTCCTGCAACTGACCATTTTAATGCTGTTTTAACTTGGTTTTCTAAGCCCATATTTCGCCACTTCTATACTTGTTTGGCAAAGTATATGAAAAATCACTTTATATAAAGTAAACTTTTAAGCGATAACTTTCTTAGCCGACCATATAAATTCATTTCCTGGCTCAGGATTTCTTGAGATCAAATTGGAGGCTATTAATGATAATACTGCAAATCCTGCACCAGCATAAAAGACTAATGAAGGATCCGACATCCATATTAATCCAAAAGTAATCGGAATAATTACAGATGCCGTATGATCAATCGTAAAGCTTACGCTCTGAGTGGCCGCCATATCTTCACTATCTGCGATTTTCTGAAAATATGTTTTAATTCCAATGGCAAGGCCAAAGAATAAATGATCAACCACATAAAGAATAGCCGCGACTAAAGCACTTTCAACCATTGCGTATCCAACAAAAACGATAATCAAACCTACATATTCAATGGTAAGCGCTTTACGTTCGCCAATTGCTTCAATTAATTTACCGAGCAGTGGTGCAATGACAATATTGGCCGCCTTGTTCAATAAAAAGAGCATGGCTATTTCATCTAGCGTGTAACCAAATTTTTCAACCATCAAATAAGCCGCAAAAACCATAAAGATTTGTCGACGGGCCCCTTTTAGAAATGTGAGCAAATAGTAAACCCAATAACGTTTTTTAAGAAAGAGTTTTTTACGTTGCGGTACCACATTTTCAAATTTTGGGAACAGAAACCAAAGATGCACGACCATTGCAATGCCAAGAGAACCAAAAATGGTATATATCCAAATATAATCCATCTCAAAATATTTATAAAGCAGCCAAACAACACCGTAAGCAATAAGTCCCGCCGCTGAACTATAGCCAATTACTTGGCCCATAAACGAAGCCGCTTGATTTTTTGGCAGCCACTGTAAGGTCAAGCTGCTATTGATAGTTTCAAAATAATGAAAGCCAACAGACATAATGAATGTCGTAATAAGAAGCCCTGCGTTGCTCGGAAAAAATCCTGTTATCAATACGCCTACGGATAAAAGTCCCAATGAAAGAATAGCAAATGTCTGCTCACGAAGAATAATAAGAACGAAAACTGCAGTAAACGCTAGAAACCCTGGAATTTCACGTACGGATTGAAGACTGCCAATATCAAAACCAGAAAATCCAGCTTTTTCTACTGTAAAGTTATTCAGCATTACCTGCCATACGGAAAATACGAGCGCCATAATTATTGCCATATAAATCAGCGCTAATTTAGCTTTCTTTTGATTTACTTCATCCATTTGGATTTACCCTGTTTATTTTTTCGAACATTAACAGGTTTACTATTAAAAAGCTTATATTTTTTCTTTAGCAATTTTCTGTGCGCTTACATAATCAGTTTTGCCCGTTCCTAGGACTGGAATTTCATCAACTGTCATGATTGTCTTTGGCGCCATAAGTTCAGAATGACCTTCCAATTTAACACCTTCACGGATCATTTCTTTCGTAAGCTCTTTAAATGTTGAAATTAGTATTAACTGTTCGCCTTTTTTATCATCTGGCATTGAAACAACGACATGATCATCATCAGGCCAAAGCTTATTTAAAATTCCTTCTACAGCAGTCAAAGACACCATTTCACCAGCAATTTTTGCGAAACGTTTGGCGCGTCCAGAAATTTTGACATAACCCTCATCATCAATTTCAACTATATCACCAGTATCATACCAACCATCCTTTGGAACTTCTAAAACACCCGGATTTTCGGCACGTAAGTACCCTTTCATTACATTAGGGCCACGCACAATCAACTTCCCGCCCTTCTCAATGCCCGGAACCGTTTCTAATTTATATTCTATACCAGGCATAAGTCGTCCAACGGTGCCGCTTCTCGCTTGCATTGCCGTATTCACCGCAAGTACGGGTGATGTTTCAGTCGCACCATATCCTTCTAGTACGCGAACACCAAACTGTTCTGCCCAAAGTGATTTCGTTTCCGGTTTTAATTTTTCTGCGCCCGCAAAGACATAACGCATGGAATAAAAATCATACGGATGAGCAAATTTGGCATAACCACTTAAAAAAGTATCTGTGCCGAACATTATCGTTGCATTACTATCATAAACGAGCTCCGGTACAATTCGGTAATGAAGCGGCGAAGGATATAAAAAGATTTTTAACCCTGATAAAATTGGTAATAAAAAACCACCCGTTAATCCAAATGAATGAAATATCGGTAAAGCATTAAAAACACGGTCGCTTGGTGTAAAATCAACCCTTGCACTTAATTGATATCTGTTTGATTGAATGTTCTTATGACTAAGCACAACCCCTTTTGGTGTGCCTTCAGAACCAGAAGTAAACAGAACCACAGCTTCATCATCAGAAACGGGTTTACCGCTTACAAAATTGTGCATTATGTTTGGCAATAATGATGCTAATAGCCCAAAAAGCTTGTCGCCAAGACTTATTTCTTCCTTTAAGTTCTCAAGATAACAAATATTCGCATATTCATCTTAAGTCTTAACCGCATCTTCTAACCCGCCAAGATCAATAAAACGTTTAGCTGTAAGCACCGTTTTAATTTCAGCCGTTTTAAGTGCTGAAACCATATTTCCAACGCCAGTTGAAAAATTAAGCATGGCAGGAACGCGCCCATAACATAGAAGCGCGAAAAATGTCACCGCTGTTCCGACCGTATTAGGAAGCATAACACCAACGCGCTCTCCTCGTTTAGTAAACTGAGCTATTTTTCGTCCCAGTACGAAGCTGCCCAATATTAATTTCTTATAATTTAAAGGCGCACGTTCCACATCCTCAAGTACTATATGCCTACTTCCGTGAATAGCTTTTGCATCGACCAATGCATGAAATAAGGGTCTTTCTATATTACTGGTTTTAAAAATAACATCTGACATAACATCATAAAGCTCTCGCCCTATAAGTCCGCATCTTTCTCTGGCACTCAGTCCCTCGGGGACATCAAATTTTACCGGTTCTTGGATATTAATCGAAATTTTTGGAAAAACCCGCCTTCTTAGAAATCCTTTTAACCTTGAAAATAATGATCTGTCTGCGCCATCTATTCTTATCGGCAAGAGCGGTGCATCAGCGAGGTAGGATATAGTACCCGGCCCTTCATATACTTTCATAAGCGCCCCTGTAATCGTGATGCGCCCTTCTGGAAAAATTACAACTCGTCTTCCACTTTGCACAGCCTTAATCATTGTTTTTGTGGACATTGGGTTTGTTGGATCAACGGGTAAAAGATCAAAAAATGTAAATGCGGGGCGTGTCCACCATTTTTCTGCTACATGAGTATTAATGGCATAAGTAAGCTGATCTGGTAAAAATGCACCAAGAAGAAGTGCATCCAAATAGGATGTGTGATTGGCTATTAATACTGCACCGCGACCTGCTTTCTTATAATTATCAAGACCCTTAATTTACACACGATAAAATAATCTGAGTAAAGATCTAATAATTGATTGAATTAGGTCTTGGGGAAGTAATTGACAAATGTAAAGGGCAACAAAAGCATTCAAAATCGCTATGGTTAGAAAAATTTCCGGCAAAGTAAAATCAAGCATAATTAATGCCATTGCTCCAACGGCAGATCCAACCATAAAAAGACTATTTAAAATGTTATTGGCCGCGATAATACGGGAACGCTCTTCTTCCTTACTACCAACTTGCATAATGGTATAAAGCGGCACAATATAAATGCCGCCTGATACGGCAATACCAAACAAATCACCTACAACACGCCAATTTGATCCATAAGATAAAAAATCTGACGCACCGCTTAATTCACCTACCATGGAAAGAGCAGGTGTGACGACGTTGCCGCTAGCAAAATAAAGATCAATACTAAAGATTGTCATCATAAGGGCCGACAACGCTACAAAACGTGCCGTTACCATCCCTTTAACCAGACGATTACATATCAAAAAACCTATGCCAATACCGACGGAAAAAACACAGAGTAAAAGTGTTACAACTTGATCATCTGATTTAAGAACCTCACTCGCAAAAGTAGGAAATTGAGCAAGATACGTTGCTCCATAAAACCAAAACCAAGAAATCCCCATAATTGATAAAAATACCGGACGTTTTGCTCTTGCTTTTCCAATAATGTTAATGGTTTCAGCCATAAAATTATAATTGATTATTAAGTCAGGCGATTTTCCAGCAGAAAGCGGAATTTTTTGTGCAGATAAATAACCACATACCGACACAACTAAAACCATTATTGAAACAACACCAACCCCAAAGTCCATCATAATTAATAAACCGCCAGCGATAGTCCCTAGCAATATCGCTAAGAAAGTAGCCATGCCAATCAGACCGTTTCCGCCGATTAATTCATCTTCGCGTAAGTGATCAGGCAATATGCCATATTTTATGGGGCCAAAAAAAGCCGATTGCGTTCCCATCATAAACAGGACAAACATTAATACGTATAAATTACCGATGAAAAAGCCAAGTGACCCGATCGCCATCAAGATAATTTCGACCATCTTGATTTTTTAACTAACGCAGAACGCTCCAGTTTATCTGCATATTGACCAGCCATCGCAGAAAAGAGGAAAAAAGGTAAAATAAATATCCCTGCCGCTATCAAAACAAGCAATGCAGGATCAAATCCCGCACGTATGCCAACGTCATATGTAATGAGAACAACAAGTGCATTTTTAAAAACATTGTCATTAAATGCACCCAAAAATTGACTGATAAATAACGGCAAAAATCGAGCCGTTTTAAATAAGTGTAACAAAATATCTTGCATAATACCCCGCTATTTTGTTTGTTATAATCATTGCTAAATATAGCATTTTTAGCAAGCTGTTATTCTCTTGTTCGCTCTTAACGGCCATGTTACTTATTTAAAACCGATAATAATAATTACAAGGTCAGGGTAAGATTATGAAAATTCCACGCATATTTTACGGATGGTGGGTAACCATCGCAGCGAGTGTTGGACTCTCAACCAGCCCTGGTCAATTTGCCTTTGGTGCGCTTGGATTATTTATGATACCGCTCACTATTGAATTTGATGCACCGCGCGCTGAAGTCGCACTTGCATCCACCTTTTTTACTGTCGCTCTTGCCATTACTTCTCCTTTTATTGGGAAAATTGCTGATCGATACGGCAGTAAACAAATTCTTATTCCATCATTATTTATATTTGGTATTTTGCTCGCATCTATTGCCTTTATCGTTACGGAACTTTGGCATTTATACATCACCTTTATCCTTATTGGCATATTTGCCTCAGGGGCAAATGGCCTACCCTTTATGCGTATTATCGGTGAATGGTTTAATAAACGTCGTGGCTTAGCTCTTGGTATTGCGATGGCCGGTGGCGGCGCAGGATATATGTATGTACCGCCAATGCTGCAATTTATCATTGATAATTATAGTTGGCGTCATGGCTATTATACACTTGCTGCAATCGTGTTATTCGTCTCACTTCCCGTCTCTTATTTCTTTCTCAAAAACACACCACAAGAAATGAAATTAAACCCGGACAATGATAATATTAATGAAAAAAGTGAAAATAATTCTGAACCTATTTTGCGGTTTAAAGACGTCGTCAGACAAAAAACATTTTGGCTACTTTATGTGATTTTCGCAGTCCTTTCATTTTGTCTTTATGGGTTATTATCAAATCTAGTCCCGATGCTGATTGATCGCGGTATGGAAAATTCATCTGCTGCAAATGTAGCGGCTATGTTGGGTCTCGCCATCCTTGTATCACGGGCCCTCATTGGACATTTTCTTGATCGATTTTTTGCCCCTCGCGTTGCGATTGTTTCCATATTACTTTCAACAATTGGCGTCGTAATGCTAGCAATGGGAATAGTTGGAACACCGGCATATCTTGCTGCACTTCTTATCGGGCTTAGTATTGGAACTGAATTTGATTTACTGGCTTATCTAACAACACGCTACTTTGGCTTATCGTCATTTGGTATGGTTTACGGGCTTATGTTCTCGGCGTTCTTGGTTGGCACTTCATTTGGTCCGCCAACATTTGGCGCCTCATTTGATCAATACGGTTCTTACATAAATGTACTCATTTTATGTTCAATACTGCTCATTGTTTCAGTAGGTTTATTTTTGATGTTACCAAAATATAGATACACCGCTGAATAAGAAAATTCTTATCCCCTTATTCAGCCGTTATTTGGTCTGGGCTTCGGCCTTTAAACAACCCAACGATATTTTTTCTAAAATCATGGAAATATAAGTAAACAATCGGCACGAGAAAGAGGGTTGCGATGGTTGAGAATAAAACGCCAAATGCCAATGAAACTACAGTTGGTATCAAAAACTGTGCCTGTAAACTCGTTTCTAGCATCATTGGTGCCAACCCAATAAAGGTCGTAAAACTCGTTAAAAATATCGGCCTAAAACGTTCTTCTGCGGCTATCTCAACGGCTTCTAGGGCATTTTTTCCTTCTTTACGAAGTCGATTAATATAGTCAAGCAAAACCAAGTTATCATTAACAACCACACCGGCGGCTGCAACAATGCCCATTATTGAATAAAGACTAAAATTCATTCCCAAGAACAAATGGCCAAGAACAGCCCCCATATAGGCGAATGGCAGCGCCGTTAAAATAATAAACGGCTGACTATAAGAATTAAACGCAACCGCAAGAAGGATATAAATTGCAATCAATGCAAAACCAAAGCCACTCGCTAAAGAGGATGCAAATTCTTGTTGGTTCTTCTGATCACCCTCAAAACTAATTTCAACATCAGGATATTTTGCTTTCCATTGATCTACATATTTTTCCTGAATATCTTTTACAATTTCGGCCGTATTCGCAACATCCTTATTGACGTTTGCTTTCACAGTTAACGTGCGTTGGCGGTCTGTTCTGCGGATAGAAGTATATGCACGTTGATAATCTACCTCAGCAACAGCTTCAAAGGGTACCTCACCGCCCGCGCCTGTTCTAATGCGCATTTCATCTAGTGTATCAAATGACCGCCTGTCTTCTTGAGGAAGTCGAACCATAACTTTTACCGTATCTTTTCCGCGGGCAATACGCTGAACTTCTTGTCCATAAAAAGCTTGCCTTACTTGTCGTGCCAGGTCAGTCAATGTCAGACCCATATTTTCTGCAGAAGGCATAATTGAAAGAACTGCTTCTGTCCTGGCCGTATCGGCCGTATCCGTGATGCTATAAAGGCCTGCATATTCGGCGTAAACTTGTTTCACGTCTAAAGCCATTTGGTCTAAGGCATCGCTATTAGGAGATTTCAGCATCAAATTAATGGCTTCACCAGTCCCCCCCGCGGTAGAAAAATCAAATGATATTTCACGAGCATCCGGAATAACCGGCATAATTTCGCGCCATCTGGCTACATATTTTTCTACATCAAAATTGACTTCTTCTATATTTTGAAAAACAAGAAATGCAAAAGCCATGGACCCATTACCATCCGCCATGACAAGTAAATCTTTAAATAATTCAACATCGGGATATTCTGCTTCTAATTCTTTTTGTAATTCTCTCGCTTTATTCTCAAGAATATAGGATGCTTCATCAACAATGTCATATGGGGCCCCCGCTGGAAATTGAACCCTTGCTTGAATAAAATTCATTGAAACTTCAGGATTAAACACCATTTTAATCCAGCCCGCAGCATGAATTGAAGTGATTATCATACTCATAGATAATATCACCAATAGTGAAAAACCCTTACGTTTAAGTGCCTTATCCAAAAATGGACGGTATAGTACTTTAATAACATGTGATAAAAATGATTTCGCACTATTCTGTGCCGCTTTTGTCATTTTTGAACAACTATCAATGATGAAATTTGGAATAAAAATCATAAAAATTCGTGCAAAGTCATTTGATTTTTTATCGCTCAAATGACGCAAATGTACCGGAAGAATAAAAAGAGATTCCAAGATAGAAAAAGTTAAACATAGTATAACCACCACAGGAATACCTAAGACAAATTGTCCGATTATTCCTTCAATGAAAAGCATTGGGGAAAAGAAAATCATCGTAGTAATCGCCGAAAATATAACGGGACGCGCTACTTTGGCCGCACCATCAATTGCCCCTTGATCACCTAGATTACCTTTCTGGTTTTCCAGATGGACGCTTTCACCAATAATAATCGCATCATCAACAACAATCCCAAGAATGAGAAGAAACGCAAAAAGACTGATCATACTGAGCGCCACACCCGTATAAGGCAAAATGGCAAAACACCCGAGGAAAGAAATGGCAATACCAGCGGTTACCCAACCAGCAAGTGCCGGCGATAAGAATATCATGAGACTAAAAAAGACGAGAATGAGACCTGTTACCGCATTCCACATCAACATATCAAGTCGACTTTTAAATATTTCCGATGTATCAAACCAATTGGTAATTTCAATACCTTCAGGTAAAGAAGGAATGATTTCTTCGTTGATAACCTTATTTATTTCTGCGCTTAACTTCACCACATCTGGCGTCGATTCTGATCTTATGAATATAAAGAGGCCCGGTTTACCGTTCATGCGTAGCAAGATATGATCATCGGTAAACCCATCCACAACATTGGCCACATCTTTTAAAAGTACACGTGTTCCATCTGCATTTTGTAAAACTACGATGTCTTCAAAGTCTTGCTTCACATATGCTTGGCCGCGTGTAACAATTTGAATTTGTCCAGCAATGCTGTCAACTTTACCTGCTGGTAAATTCGTCGATGATTGTGAAATTGCATTTGAAACCTGATCAAACGTTAAATTGAATTTTTGAAGTTGTAATTCTGAAATTTCGATGGAAACTTCATATTCGCGTTCACCGTTAAGTGCTGTTTTTGCCGCACCTGGGATTGCGGCCAGACGATCGCGGACACTACGCCCCAATTCTTTTAATTCAAATTCTGTTGCATCACCATAAATGGCAAGGTTCATGATATCCATTTGTACAAATGAGCGCGAAACAATTGGTCTTTCAGAAAGACTGGGGAATGTATTAATCGCATCAACACGTGCCTTTACTTGGTTAAGGATACTTTCAACATCTTCGCCCTCTTCAATTTCAATCGTTACCGACCCAACACCTTCACTGGCGCGTCCTGTTAACCGTTTGATACCACGAATATCGAATACGGCCTCTTCCAAACGAATAACAATTCGGTCTTCAACTTCTTTGGGGCCCGCTCCCAAATATGGCACACTAACATTAATAATATCCATTGCCGCAGAAGGCATTGCCGTTTTACCAACTTTGACGTAACCGATAATGCCCAGTCCAAAAATAACCAGCATTATCAAATTTGCTGCAACGGGGTTTTTAACGAACCATTTGATCAAATCAGTCATTATTCGCCTCCTGACTGATAACGGCAGCAACATTTTCAGTAAGCGCATTTTGCGGCTGCGTTTCAACGAGCATGCCATCTACACTCAAGGCCAACTGTGAAAGATTGACAATATCACCATCACTTACACCAGAAGATACAACAATATACTCATTATTAGTTTCTAATATATCGACCATTCGGGTTCGCAATTTATTTTCACCATCGACGATCAAAACTTGATTACCTTGCCTAAGGCTTTCCCTAGGCAGACGAACGACATTTTCAAAAGTTTGTCCCTCAATTTCCGCACTTACAAATTGACCGATTGTAATGTGTGAACCATCGTCAGGCGAAAATAGCTCATCACCCCTAAGCTCCGCTACAACATAAAGAATGCGGCTATTAACATCTATAATGCCTTCAGTACGCACCACGCGCGCATTCCACGAATTTTCCTTATTCGCGAATTGACCTTTTAATCGAACCGCATATTGTTTTTCACCCGTTTGTAACCCTTTGAGATCAAATTGCGCAATATCACGATTAGTAAGTGGCAACCTTACTTCTAATAATTCAGTCGAATGATATGTACCAATTGTATTGCCGCGATTTAAAAACTGCCCCAAATCTACACTTTTAGCCGTAAGTAGCCCATCATAAGGTGCGCGGATTTCCGTACGTTCAAGATCAAGCATAGCTTTATCTAAACTTGCTTCAGCTGATCTTAATGCTGCCATAGCACCTTCTCTTTGTGGTAGTCTTAGTGTGAGGTCGCTTGCTTCACCCTGACCAAGTTCCTGCCACTCTGCTTTCGCGAGGGCACCTTCAGCCTCTTCTTGCATAACCCGCTGCTTACGTTCAGCACTGGTGGCTTCAGCTGTGATAACGGCAACCTCATAATCACGTGGGTCAATTTTTAAAATCAATTCCCCTTTTTCAAAACGACCTCCAGCGACAAACTTTGGCGAAACGTAAGTAATTTCACCAGCAACCTGAGGAATAAGGTTTATGACTTGCCTAGCGGCGACGGTGCCTTGGCTTTCGATAAATAGCTTAATATCAGTTGACTTAGCTTCTATGGAACGAATAGTTCTAGGTAAAATTTCAGCTTTTTGACTATCTGGCTCTGGGCCAAATTTAACGATCAGCATTGCAGCAACTATTCCAATTGAAATTACAATAATACCTGGTAGAAATTTTTTAATAATACTCATGACTGGATCTCCTGAACTATTGCAATCGGAGCATTGTTAGATTTGAAATCGCCCCCCAATGATAAATAGAGCGCTATACGGTTATTAATTCTTTGTTTTCTTATACTGAG
>NZ_CBFIEP010000116.1:0-4527 GCF_965661635.1 Pseudemcibacter sp.
AGGAGATATCATGAGAGCATAAATAACCTAACACCTGAAGATGTCTTTCTAGGACGCGGCAATGTGATCCTGGAAAAGCGAAACAAAATTAAACTAAAAACAATGGCCAAACGAAAACGCTTGCACATTAAAGCTATGGCCACATAATATTAACAGATGGAGCAGAATACTCTCTTATTATAAAGACTTAAAAACCCAACTTTCCCTGATGACGTATAGTTTAATTGAATAAAAGATTAATTTAGTAAAACTGAATTTATAAATTTAATTATTTGATCACTAAAACCATCTTCACTAGTATTAAAATGAAAAACTTCCGACAAATGATTATGATCAATCAGCTGTATAATCGTTGACATTTCTTTGTCCCTTTCATAAAGGGCATTAATCATTTTCAGAGCTTGATATTGAAAATTATCCTTATCATATTGAGCGTAACTGACAAACACAGGAACTTTTCTGCCTTCAAGATCATTCAAAATTGATCTTTCGGCATATTTGTTTTTATCTCGTCCGAAATAATCATAATATTGCGGGTCCGCATCATTATTTAATATGCTTGTGTCATAAACTGATCCATTTGCAAGGATCGCGCACTTAACACCATCATTTTCAATTTGATATTTTTCTTCAAATATATAACTTGCTAAATGTTGTGCACCTGCGGAATGGCCAAATAAAAACACTTTAGAATTATCCGCAAATTTAAATTGGTCCTCATGATCCCTAATCCATTTAAGTTGTAATGAAAGATCAATTGTCCCTGTCGGCCATTTAAATTCTGGTGCTAGTCGGTATGTCATTATAACTGAAGTAATACCCATCTTGGCAAAATGATACCCAACATTGGCATACATGGCTTTATCACCCGCAACAAATGAACCCCCATGTAAAAAAACGAGTATCGGCGAGGGATGGGAGGGAGCAGAGACAGGTTCATATAAATCAAAACCCTGCTTTTTATCCGGTCCATATTTTAAATCATATGTGACTTTAGCGGCACTATTATCTGCTGCTTCCCATAATGGTTGCCACCTGCTGAGTGATTTTCCAACATCTATCGATTTTCCTTCAGCGCGAATTTGTTCCGTAATTGATTGCCCATGAGCAAAATTAATAAAACAAATGATGAAGAAAATTATATATCTCAAATTTAATCCAGATTTTCTTTATTTTGATATTGTTTCAAGATTGATGGATGCAAGGTCGCTTTAATATCATCAATTGATTTTTCTTTACGTTTTTTCTTCAGAGCAGGCTTTTGCACTTCTTCTGGTTTCTTATCACCTACAATTAATTTATAAGCCAACACCGCAACCAAGAAAAAGCGCATTGCCGAAAGCAGCCCTAAAAAACCGGCACGGAAGTTCGGGTACACGACATCTGGCGGCAATTCAAAGAAATTCACATCGCTCCAGACAATATCACGCCTGATAATGCGTTCTTGATTATTGCTATATACTTCTTGAAAGGTATAAACCATGGTGCCATCAAATATGCACCAAAACAAAATCACACTAACCATCAAAATTTTTACGTAAATATTTGCGTCAATCTTATCAATTAGGCTTTGATGGAATATCAACATGGTTCCATAATATAAAAGCACAGCTGCCATGATGATCGTGAATTCGGTCATGAAATAATTTATTTCAGTGAAGCCAAATTCAATAATAGCCCATTGGCCTATTTTAGATGGAATAATCAAAAGGGTAACCAGAACAGCGACTTGAAAAAAAACCAAAATATATTCTTTTATTTCTTCCTGTAACGAAGGTGGGTTTTGTTTCATTATGCGTCCTACTTAATACTTAATATTTATTGTCGAATTTTCGAAAATTATATTGGCATTTCCCAAGATTACAGTAAAGTCATATTCTATAAAAACACATGTTTGTGATATGGAATTTATTATGGAATTTGATCAAAAGCTTTTTGACAATGTTATAAAGGCGGCAAAATCATTCGAAACAAGTTTAAACACGCGCCCCGTAACACCAAATGAAGATGCAATACGTGCCTTAAATCAGTTTGATGAACCGTTCATTAATAGCGGCATGGACGCAAAAGACGTCATTAACATGCTTGTTGAAATTGGGGAACAGGGTGTCGTTTCAACGCGTGGCGGTCGTTATTTCGGGTTTGTCACCGGAAGTGCACTTCCCGTTTCAATTGCGGCAAACTGGATGGCTGGTGCATGGGATCAAAATAGCGCCCTTAGTATCATGAGCCCTTTAGCTGCAAAATTAGAAGACGTTGCGGGCAAATGGGTCTTGGATGCACTTGATTTCCCTGCTGAATGCGGGTTTGGTTTCGTCACTGGTGCCTCAATGGCCGGTTTTACGGCTTTAAGTGCCGCACGTAATCATACTTATAAAAAACTTGGGATTGATATAAAGGCGTACGGTATAACAAGTGCACCGCCCCTTAAATTTGTGATGGGCGAAGAAATTCACCCAACCAATATCATAGCACTGCAATATATGGGATATGGAAAGAATGAATTTCATATGGTTCCATGTGACGAGCAAGGAAGAATGATTGCATCAGATATACCAAAACTTGATGATCACACGATTATCATTGCCCAAGCCGGCAACGTGAATAGTGGTGCTTTTGATCCTTTTAATGAAATATGCGACAAAGCATCGGATGCTAATGCATGGGTGCATGTTGATGCTGCCTTCGGTGGTTGGACTAAGGTTTCTAAAAGCAGATGTCATTTAACGAACGGCATGGAACGCGCAGACAGTTGGTCACTAGACTGTCATAAATGGCTGAATGTTCCTTATGATAGTGCCCTTGCAATCTGCAAAAATGCAGAATCGTTGACAGACATGTTTGGCGTTACCGCGCCATATTTAATTGAAGGAGCAATGAGGGAGCCAAACCACCACACCCCAGAATTTTCTAAAAGAGCCCGTGGTTTAGAAATCTGGGCGGCATTGAAGCATCTTGGCAAAGATGGGCTTTCTGAAATGATCGATAGAACCTGTAATCATGCAAAACACTTTGCCAGTGAAATGGAAAAACTGGGCATAATCATTATGAACGATGTGGTCATAAATCAAATCGTTGGAACATTCGACGACGAAGAAAGAGTAGATCAGTTTATTGACAAAGTGCAAAAAAGCGGCAAAACATGGTTTGGACCGACAGTTTGGAAAGGCAAAAAAGCTTTTCGCATCAGTGTATCATCCTATGCAACAACCGACGAAGACATCGACATTGCACTACAAGCAATAAAAGATGCACTTTAAGAAATTATTTCCGTTACAATTTCAGTAGTAACAGAATTCGCAATAAAACACATTTCGTGGGCTTGATGATGAAGGTCTTCTAATAGCTCTTTTGATGGTGGCTCATCATTTCAGTATGTAGCGACCGGTTTTAACGTGACCTTTGTCATTCCCCATTTATTGCGTCCTATACGTTCAAGTATTCCTTCTGCTGCATCACTGTAGTCATTGACAATGATACCATTACGCGAACAAAGATCTAAAAACGTCAACATATGACAACTTGAAAGCGAAGCAACAAAAGCTTCTTCCGGATCAACGAAATCAGGATTAGAATAGGGGACAGGCACAATATGGTGTGATGGACTTGCCGGAATATTAATACCACCTTCAAAGCTCCATTCATGAAGTCTACTATATTTTTTATCAATAAATTTTTCACCGGAATTTCGTTTCCAAGTGATGTTTGCTTTATATGCTGACATGATGATTACTCCTTTATATTCAAGTTTAACATAATTCTATTGTTTGAAGAGTTGTTTTTTTATCTTTAGAGGATATAAATAATAAAAAAAATATAAAGGAAACCCATGAAAAATTACCTAGCCGATAGCGCGCGTACCGCATCTGATTCATATTTCACCGACAAAGTCACCGAAGAAGAAGTGAAGGCAACTTTTGAAAAGTTTGCGGAAACTGGGGAAGCACTTGACGGGCAAAAACGCAAATTGTTTTACGGAAAAGGCGACAAGGTTGAGGGCGGCAGTGTTGATGATTTTTCATTTGAAAATCTAAATGGCAATATTGTCCATGCCATTTATGGGTTATGCACTGAAGCAGGTGAAATATCAGAAGCTTTTTTGAAAGCAGCCGAAAGTGGTACTTTTGACGAAGTAAATTTAAAAGAAGAGGCGGGCGACCTACTTTGGTATCTTGCTATGCTATTCAGGGAACTTGATACTAATTTTGATGAAGTTGCTACAACCAACATCAATAAGCTTAAAGCGCGGTTTCCTGAAAAGTTTTCTCAAGATAAAGCTTATAACCGTGACCTTAATACCGAAAGAGAAATTCTCGAAAGCTAACATTATCACGAAAATGTGATTAAACTTGATTTACGTAAGTCATAACACTAGTACAGCTTATGAACGTGAAGAAATCTTAGCATTTAAAATTGGGGGAACCTTATGGAAAACATATTTTCGATTATAACAACAACAATAATTTTATCACTTTTTCTAAAACCAGCATCTTTTGCTAAAGATCGAGAATATAAATTTAGTTTTAA
>NZ_CBFIEP010000117.1:0-19995 GCF_965661635.1 Pseudemcibacter sp.
CACTCATCGCCTGATAAGCAGTATCAAATGATTCTGCAGAATTTCTCAAACGCTCAACGGCATTTTGCATGGGAGCGAAATTAATATATGGCACCTCTTCTCTTAGGTCTGGCTCCTGAAATGCTTCGCGGATATTTGCTGCCGCTTTATAATATCCTGACTTAACAAGCATATTATGCCTTGAAACATCATCTCTCGTTTTATCCATGGCCACCGTCATTTCATCTGCATATTCACTAACCGTACGGGCAAAGTTACCAAACTGAAATGGTAAAACATCTGCATTTGCAAGGCGTGTTGCGATACGGCTGGTTACTGAGCCCAAGGCATGAGTATAATGAAATCCTGGATCTCGGAATGTAGAATAATAATAATAACTATCATAATTCGTATGATAAGAGCCGCCATTAAATTCACCACCATATCCAACATTTATTGCTGGAATGCCAAGATGCTGGAAAAAGCCTGAATAATCAGAACCGGAACCCAATGCGCTTAAGTAATAGTGGCTTGATTTTTCTGCACGTGACCGTGTCATACTATTCGACGACATTAGATTACGCGCACGAATACGTTCTGCAGAACTTATCCCTTGAATAGGATCGATAACTGAATGCGCGATTTGACTGAAAAATGTTTCAAGCGTGTGTGAGCCACCGGCATTAAGAAACCCGGCCCCATTGCCATCAGTATTAATATAAGCAACAACTTTGTCATTTAGTTCTTTCGCATGATCTTCGACCCATTCAACGGAACCCATCAAGCCTTGCTCTTCAGCACCCCAAGCAGCAAAAACAATAGTTCGCTTAGGTTTCCAACCTGTTTCTTTTGCAATTTCCGATAAAATACGTGCTTCTTCCATTTCGACTACTAATCCAGAAACAGGATCGGCTGCACCATGCACCCAAGCATCATGATGGTTTCCACGGATCACCCATTGATCTGGGAAATCTGAACCTTCCATTTTTGCGATTACATTGTAAGTCGGTACAACATCCCAATTAAATTCTAACTTCAAATGAAGTTTTGCTGGGCCAGGCCCCATGTGATATGTGATCGGCAAACCACCCCACCATCTTCTCGGCGCCACTGGTCCCTCAAGGGCATCAAGAATAGGTTGTGCATCTTCATAAGAAATCGGAAGAGTAGGTATTCCAACAAATATTTCTACTTCATCCAGCTCAAGTCTCTTAGCGTCTTTTGTAGCAGCAATATAAGGTGTTAGTGGATCCCCTGGTCGTGTCGGCAAATCCATAATCGATCCACGCTGTGCTCCCGATGGATGTTTCCATGCCCCTTTCGGATAAACTTCACCTTGAGAATAACCATCATCAGCAGGATCAGAATAAATAAGGGCACCAATTGCGCCTTTCTCTTCTGCCATTTTAGGCTTAATTCCGCGCCATGATCCCCCGTATTTCGCAATAATAATTTTACCTTTTACATCAATACCACGACGTTCTAAATCTTCATAATCTTCACGAAGACCTTGGTTTACAAATACCACCTCTGCTGTCACATCGCCATCTGGTGAAAATGAATGATAAATCGGTAAACGATCTTCTTGTCCTGAAGTTGGATCTTCAATCACACTATCTTCTTTAAGTTTCGCAGTCCACTTTGTCGGCTCAACCAATTCAACAACACGCACTTTTGGTGTAGGCATCAAAACATCATATGCCTTAATTTCGGTATCATAACCCCATTCGCTAAACTTTCCGGCGATAAATTCTGCAACCTCTTTATCGAATGGCTGTCCCGTTGCATGAGGACGAGATGTCATATATTCCATCCATTCAGCCATATTTTGTTTATTGATACGTTTATCAATTTCTGCCTCTAAGGCATATTGGTTTTCACTATTATCTGGCGTAAAGCCATGAATAACTTCTGCGGCATTAACAACAACCGATGAGGCCGCAAACAAAGCCGCCATTTTAAAAATATTTGATAGTCCCATGAGGGGTTCTCCCGTCTTTTTATGATTTAAGGGTAATAATCCTTATAAAAGAGACTATGAAAAAACAGTATGCTTTGCAAGCATACCAGAAAACAAAAAAGGCCTGAGGAAAACTCAGGCCTTTTTAAAAGATTATTTAAGAAGTTTAATCGTCATCTTCTTCATCTAATTTCACCGGAACATGGGCATATTCGCCGCGACGGAATATAGACAGAAGAACCACAGAACGCCCAGCATTCTTTTGTGCTTCAACGCGTTCCTTGACGTCTTCAATAGATGAAACATCACGCTGTGTCACTTCAACAATGACATCACCACGACGTAAACGACGAAGACCTTCACGGCCGCTTCCATAATCGACAGCCGTAATTAGAACACCATTGATATCTTCATCAATGTCTAATCTTTCACGTGCTTCATCGTCGATTTCTGCAAGCGTTAGATCAAGAACGGTTTCTGTTTCAGAACTACCTTCACCGTCATCACCGGTCTCTTCTGCATCTTCATCGCTACTTTCATCAAGTTCATCGATAGTAATGCGAAGCGTTTTTCTTTTGCCATCACGAAGCACAACCATATCAACAGTACTGCCAATTTCTGTGTTTGCAACTGTACTCGTAAGATCGCGCATTTCTTTAACTTCGGCACCATCAAATTCAACAATGATATCACCAAATTCAACACCGGCGCGCTCAGATGGACTATCTTCTTCAACGCTATTGACAAGAGCGCCATTGGAATTATCAAGACCGAGACTTTCCGCGATTTCATCAGACACTTCCGTAATGCGAACACCAATTCGGCCACGTTTTGTGCGTCCAAATTCGCGAAGCTGTTCAATGATTACTTGTGCTTGTGTTGAAGGTACCGCAAAGCCAATTCCAATGTTGCCGCCACTTTGTGAAAAGATCGCCGTATTAATACCGATGACTTCACCATTCATATTAAACATTGGGCCACCACTGTTCCCGCGGTTAATCGCCGCGTCCGTTTGGATATAACGATCATATGGTCCTGAATTAATGTTTCTGTTTTTCGCAGAGATAATGCCTGCCGTAACGGATCCTTCTTGACCAAACGGATTACCAATTGCCAATACCCAATCACCAACACGGGATTTTGTATCATCGCCAAACTTGACGAATGGAAGTGGCTCATCGCTTTCTACTTTAAGAACGGCAAGATCAACTTTATCGTCTTTTCCGATTAATTCGGCTTCCAGTTCAGTGCCATCCTGCAATTTAATTGAAATTTCATCAGCATCATCGATCACATGATTGTTGGTTACAATAATGCCCTCTGCTGCAATTATAAAGCCTGACCCTAGCGAGCGCCGTTGTTGTACTCGTGGACGACTATTACGGCTTTCACCTTCATCGTCATTTTCCGCACCAGGTGGTGAAAATCTTTTGAAAAAATCTTCGAAGGGCGACCCTGGTGGAAAACCGCCACCACGCCTGCGGTTTCTGTCTACTCTGATATTCTGAGTGGTATATACATTCACCACAGCAGGTTTTAATTCTTCAGCAAGATCGGCAAAACTGCCGGGTGTCCCTTGAGCAAACGTTAATGAAGGCGAGGCAACCATATAAAACAATACGATAATTGCGCCTGATAATTTCTTACTTATTTTCATCATCTTCATTCCTGATAGCTTTAATTTCTTATTATTAATAATTTTAATTCATTCATTTTCATTGTAAGGGCAATTATGACCAAATTACGAACTTTATACGCCCTTGATACGTATTTGGTCTTATAAAACCGTCACTTTATCAAATAAATTATCACCACACCTAAAATGGCAGCGATCAAACCCACTTGTCTAAGTGATGTTTCCGGTTGCTCAAGTGCAGCCGCCATCATCTTTTTCATAGATGTGGGAAAGAGGGCATATAAAAGACCCTCTATTACCAAAAGCAATCCGATCGCGACGATAATTTCCGTCATAAGGCGCGGCTACTGGCCTCCCATATTTTCAAAATACTTGAAAAATTCACTGTCCGGCGACAAGATCATCGATGTATCACCATTCTTCATAGAATTCTTATAAACTTCCATTGAACGATAAAAAGCGTAAAATTCTGCATCCTTATTATAAGCATCGGCATAAGTTTTTGAGGCAATGGCATCACCCTCACCACGTATTTTTTCACTATCACGAGTTGCTTCCGCTAATATTACCGTACGGTCACGTTCCGCTTTTGAAGTGATGCGTAATGCTTCTTCCTCACCGCGGGCTCGAACTTCACGCGCGACCTGATTACGATCAGCGATCATGCTTTGGAAAATTGGCGCACTGTTTTCTGGCGGAAGGTCCGTACGCTTGATACGCACATCAACAACTTTTATACCTAAGCCAGCGGCTTCTATAGTTACCGCATCTTGAATTGATCTTCTTAAATCTTCACGTTCACCACTCAAAGTATTTTGCAACAATTGGACACCGAAAACTTTACGCAGATTTGATTCTGCAATCGTCGACAATCTATTTTCTGCACCGCGTTCATTTACGACCGCTTGATATACGCGAAGTGGGTCTTCAATCATATATTCTGCAAATGCATCTACATTCATTCTTTTTTGATCAGCCGTAATTACCGTCATCTCCTGCATATCTAAAATTCGTATGCGACGATCAAAAAAGATTACATTTTGAATAAATGGAACTTTGAAATGAATTCCTGCTTCTCGAACGGTTTCTTTCCATTCACCAAATTCAAGCACGATGGCTTGTTCTGTTTCTTTAACCTGGAAAGTTGCCCCACCAAACAGTATCATACCAAAACCGAGAATTATAAGTGCAATAATTGCTTTCGTATTTTTCATCTTTTTGCTCCTATTGACCTGATGGATTGTTATTGGATGAAGGGCGATTTTTTTGCAATTCATTAAGAGGTAAATAAGGTACAACCCCGCTGCCACCATCACCATCAATCACAATCTTATTCGTACCCGAAAGAACTTGCTGCATCGTATCAAGATAGATACGACGACGGGTCACATCTTTGGCTTTAGAATATTCAGTTAAAATGGCCTCAAATCGTGATGCTTCCCCTTCCGCTTCAGCAATTACTTTAGATCTATATGCTTCTGCCTGTTGCAGCATTTTTGCTGCTTGGCCGCGCGCTTGAGGGACGATTTTATTTTGCTCTAACTCAGCAAGACTAATGCTACGATCTCTATCCGCAGTCGCTTTTTGTACATCATCAAAGGCATCAGAAAGCTCTTCTGGTGGTCTAACATCATCAAGTTTTACGCTGGTGATCTGAATGCCCGCTTTGTAGTCATCCAAAATCCCCTGTGATATTTCTCTCACTTCAATTTCTATGCCATCTTTATTGCTTGTCATCACTCTTTCGACTTCAGTTTTCGCAACAACGGCACGCATCGCACTTTCTGCAATTGATTTTACACTTAGTTGGGGATCATTTAAATTAAATTGATAATCCGCAACATCTTTAATGCGCCAAAATACTGTGAATTGTGCATCAACAATATTCTCATCACCGGTAAGCATTTGACGTTCTTTATGACCAATGGCTGTATTAGCAAAGCCAATTTGAATTGTACGTTCTTCTTGAACATTGGTAATTTCAACATTATCAACAGGATAAAACTGAAAATGAATTCCTGGCATAGTTTTTTCAACGAGCTTACCAAATCGAAGAACAACGGCTTCTTCACCAGCGTTTACAATATAAAAACAATTATAAAGCCAAAACACCGCGAGGCCGAGCAAAATAAGGGAAAAACCTTTGCCGCCGCCTATACTTTCTCCACTGCCGCCGCTACCGCCACCGCCAAATGCATTTTTAAACTTGTCCTGACCCTTACGGATTAGTTCATCGATATCAGGTGGCCCGTCACCACCACCGCCACCTTTTTTGGGGCCTTGACCCCATGGTCCACGATCGCCTCCGTTATTTTGCCACGACATTGAATGCTCCTTATGTGTTTTTTTTGAGGTTTTATGCATAATTAATGCACACTCCCCTTTAAAATAATTCGTTACTATCTTATATGCTAACAAGTGTCCCTCCGCAACGGTGGAACAATTTAATTTGTACTATAGGTAATATCGAAATGTCAGACGTCAAGCGTGAACAGCTTATTGAAGCCCTAAAAACAATAATAAATCCCATTTCTGGTAAAAATATCGTTGATTCAGGCATGGTACAGGGCTTAGTGATCAAAAATGGGGATATTGGCTATGCCCTAAATATCGATCCAAAAGATGTCGACGAAATGGAAAAATTACGTGAAAGCGCTGACCAGCTTCTGCATCAAATTTATGGTGTAAAAAAAGTCACCTCTGTTCTTACAGCGGAACGTAATGAAACGAACGAACCGCCAAAAAAAGTATTTGGTGAAAAAAGGGAATTTCAAGGTAAGCCGCAACAAAAACCATTTGGTGGCCATGGCACACCACCGCCCCAAGAAGGACCACAAGGTATACCTGGTGTTAAACACATAATTGCCGTTGCCAGCGGCAAAGGCGGTGTCGGAAAATCCACAACTTCGATTAATCTTGCACTCGCTTTTTCAAAACTAGGCCTTAAAGCTGGCATCTTTGATCTTGATATATATGGGCCAAGCGTGCCGCGTTTAATGGGTCTATCTGATGCGAGACCTGAGAGCCTTGATAACGGACAGATTACACCTTTAAAAAATCATGACTTAGTTAGTATGTCTATCGGTTACCTCATGGAAAAAGATGCGGCAACAATTTGGCGTGGCCCAATGGTTATGGGTGCCATCCAACAAATGGTTAGAGACGTAAAATGGGATCTCTTTAATCCTGTAGACGTTCTTATTCTTGATTTACCCCCTGGAACGGGGGATGCTCAACTTACTATGGTTCAAAACATTAAGCTTGATGGTGCCGTGATTGTATCGACACCTCAGGATCTTGCACTAATCGATGCCCGCAAAGCGATAACAATGTTTGAAAAAACAAACACACGCTGCTTTGGTATAATTGAAAATATGAGCTATTTTATTTGCCCGCATTGCGGCGAGCGTTCGGACATTTTCAGCCACGGCGGCGCCCATCAAACAGCCAATGAAAAAGGTATGGAGTTTTTAGGAGCCATTCCTCTTGATATGGAAATACGCGAAAGCGCAGATGCTGGAAACCCAATCGTTATCAGTAATCCTGAAAGTGAGCACACCAAAAGATACGTTGAAATCGCAGATAAAATTTTAGAAAAAATCTAGAAATGATAATCACGCCAATTACTTAGTCGAATGTGAACTAATATTTTCATATTGGTTTGGTAAGTTTTCTTCTATGAGATCAAACATCATATCAATATGATCATTATCATCATTGAGACATGGAATATAATCATAGCTTTCGCCGCCGGCTTCCATGAAATATTCCATATTTTCCACTTGAATTTCTTCAAGCGTCTCAAGGCAATCCGCCGAAAATCCGGGACACACAACGGCAACTTTTTTGATATTTTTTTCAGGCAGAGATTTTAAAACCTCATCAGTATATGGCTGTAGCCAAGGTTCTCTTCCAAATCGCGATTGAAATGTCGTTTTAATTTTTTCATCTTCTAACTTCAACTTCTGCTGTATGAGGCGTGTTGTCTGAACACAAAAACAATAATATGGATCACCCCGATCAAGATATTTTCTGGGAATGCCATGATAGGAAAAAAGTAATAAGTCAGGCATACCATTTTTGCTAACGTAATTAGAAATAGAAATAGCCATCGCATTAATATAGGAAGGTTCTAAATGATATCCACTGATAAACTTTAAGTCTGGTACCCAACGATAATTGATTAACTCTTTCGCTATCGCATCAAATGTTGATCCATTGGTGGCAGCACAATATTGTGGATATAAGGGCAAAACAATGATGTTACGTATATTTTGTTCGGTAAATGACTGCAACACACTTTTGATAGAAGGATTGCCATATCGCATCGCACAATCAACGACGATTTTATTCTCACCACATTTTTGGTCCACTTTTTTTTGCAAAGCTTTTGCTTGCCTTAATGTAATATCAAGAAGTGGTGAACCATCTTCGGTCCAAACGGTTTTATAAACTTTTGCCGAGGCTCGTGACCTAAGAGGCAGTATCACAAGGTTTAGGATAAACCACCAAATAAGTCTCGGGACTTCAACAACACGCGGATCGCTCAAAAACTCTTTTAAATACCTTCTTAAGGCCTTTGGCGCAGGCGCATCAGGTGTCCCCAAATTGGTGATAATAACACCAGTTTTGGGAAGTTTTCCATCATGATTATAGTCTTTTTGACCAATAAACTTCATATTATTATTCTCTTTTCCCTAATTATATTATTACTGTCGTCATGACCTATTAGAAGAACTTATTCTATTCATAATGATTTAGTTTCTATCTTACAATGATCTAATTTACTAAAACGCCACTGTGCGAAAACTTTATAAATACCTTTAGTCATTTGATAAACTAGCGGTAATCCTACAAACTTCGCTAGCCAGCGCCAACCTCGTAATTGTTCCCAAATTAAAATAAATGCATCTACGCCATATACCATTTCTTTATCTGCATTAATTGCATGTAAGATTTTCAAACTATCAATATAAGAAATGTTATATTTTTCAAGAATATTCACATTTTGACTTATACCAAGCCATTTAATAGCCGTATCAGGAGTTTGTTTCTTATAATATTCGATTTCCCTTCGACATAGTGGACATCTATCGTCATAAAAAACATTTATCATTATAAAATCCTATCAAAAATAGTTTGAAAAATAAAACAGCATGGCCCACGAAGAGCCATGCTACTTATTATCTTAATAGTGAGGGAAATATACTATTAAGGCATAATAACTTTATCAATGACATGAATAACACCATTGCTTGTTTCGATGTCTGCTGTCACAACATTTGCACCGTCAATCATCACACCATTTGTTGCGTTGATATCTACTGTGCTTCCTTCTACGGTTGCTGGACTTAGTTCTTTTCCTGCGATATCAGATGACATCACTTTGCCTGGTACAACATGATAAGTAAGAATTTTTACCAGTGTCGCTTTATTTTCTGGTTTAAGTAGGTTTTCCACTGTACCTGCTGGCAATGCTGCAAAAGCATCATCTGTTGGTGCGAAAACTGTGAAAGGACCGTCGCCTTTCAGTGTATCGACAAGACCGGCTGCTTGAACGGCAGCTACTAATGTATTGAATGACCCCGCAGAAACAGCAGTGTCAACGATGTCACTTTTCATTTGGGCGAAAGAAGGGGCGATCATGCTTAGACTCATGACAACAATGGCTGCAAGTTTTAAAATAGTTTTACGGAACATATCCGAACTCCTGATAAATAAGTTGTTTGATTAAAAGTATACTCTCTACGCCTCTTTCAAACAGGTAGATCATAATTATTTTGAAAAAATAACAACTTTTAGGATTTTTTATAATTATTCTAAAGAGTTAGAGAAGTTCTAAAATAGTTAAGGCAGCTCTGGCAAGTTCTTCTCTTGCGGGCACATCTTGCTCTTTGATGACATCAATATTTAAAGCAAAAGGATATATATTACCTTCACAATTAACCCAGCCTACCCACCAACCGATATCAGGATCAGGTGCAGAGGTAAGACCGCTCTTTGCATGAAGAGAGTAATTTTCAGTTTCTTCGATTAGAGTAATTTCCTTCACTTGCTTTTGATGTAATTTTAAAAAAGGAAGTTCTTCTTTTGCGAGTTTACCAAGGAAACTTATTTGTTCCACCGCACTAATTTCAAGGGGCCCGCCTAACCAAAATTGATCGACTTTATCACCCACTTTTCCGTTTCCATAATTCAATTTTGCCAACCCATTTTCCATGGCTTCAATACCAATTCGGCGTGATAAAGCTTGGTATATAGGAACATTCGATATTTTAATCGCGTCCCTAAGCGACATGTTTTTTTCCCATATTTTTAAATAGGCGGGTTTACCACCGTAAGGTAAAATTTCATCTACATTGGATACGGCACCAACTGAAAGTCCGATAAGTGTATGTGCGACTTTATAGCTACTTGCTGGAATAAATCTTTTCTTTGAACGTTCCCCGTTATGTCCAACATAGGTATTGTTTACGGGATCGAACAGTATGAATGTTCCTACCACACCCTTATCTGTAAAAAGCTTTGAAATTTCGGCATTTTCCTGAAATGATTGCGCAAATGATGTCACGCTCATCAACAGGTATAAAAAAAAGATTTTGATTTTCATCTATTAAAAGTGCTCTTCGAGTTTCTCAATAATTTCAGCAGCAGCTTCAGGAATATTAGTGCCCGGGCCAAAAATGGCTGCAACCCCTGCTTTATATAAATCATCATAATCTTGTTTAGGGATCACACCACCTGCGATCACCATAATGTCATCTGCACCCTCAGATTTCAAGGCCTCAATTAAGCTTGGTATTAATGTTTTATGTCCTGCGGCTTGCGAAGAAACACCAATAATATGCACGTCATTTTCTACGGCTTCTCTTGCTGTTTCCGCTGGCGTTTGAAATAGTGGCCCAATATCTACATCAAAACCTATGTCTGCAAAAGCGGTCGCGATTACTTTAGCACCTCGATCATGGCCATCCTGCCCCATTTTCGCAACTAATATTCGAGGACGACGGCCTACTTTTTCTTCAAAGGCTTCAATTTTTTTCTGTATCTTCACGTATTCTTTATCCCCTTGATAAGCACTACCGTATACCCCTGATATTGATTTTATATCGGCACGGTGGCGACCGAAAACATTTTCCATCGCATCAGAAATTTCGCCAAGTGTAGCACGTGCTCTCGCTGCTTCAATGGCTTTTTCAAGTAAATTTGCAGTACCGCTAGCCCCTTCTTTAAGAGCTTTAAGTGCTGCTTCGCATTTATCTTCGTCACGACTTTCTTTTATTTTTTTCAGCTTCTTAATTTGTGTTTTTCTAACGGCAACATTATCAATTTTTAAGATATTGATCTCACTTTCCTTTTTTAATCGATATTTATTAACGCCAACAACTGTCTCTTCTCCCTTATCAATGCGCGCTTGTTTTAATGCGGCCGCTTTTTCAATATTTAATTTTGGAAGTCCTTTTTGGACGGCTTTCGTCATGCCACCAACATCTTCAATTTCAGTGATAATTTTCCAAGCTTCTTGAACCAACTCATTGGTAAGACTTTCAATATAATATGATCCCCCCAGTGGATCGACGACATTGGTTAGTCCTATTTCTTCTTGTAAAATAATCTGGGTATTTCTGGCAATTCGTGCACTATCATCAGTAGGTAAAGCAATTGCTTCATCAAATGCATTTGTATGAAGGGACTGCGTTCCGCCTAATGTGGCGGCCATGGCCTCAACGGTTGTGCGAATAACATTATTATATGGATCTTTTTCTGTAAGGCTTGCGCCTGACGTCTGGCAATGAGTGCGTAACATCATACTTTTTGGATTTTTAGCCCCGAAATTTTCCATGATTTGTGCCCAGATGGTTCGCGCCGCCCTTAACTTTGCCACTTCCATAAAGAAATTCATTCCGATTGCAAAAAAGAAACTTAATCGTGGTGCAAAATCATCGATATCCAATCCACTTTTCATGGCAATTCGCACATATTCCATACCATCAGCAAGTGTATATGCTAACTCCTGTAGTTGTGTGGCACCGGCTTCTTGCATATGATAACCAGAGATAGAAATACTATTATATTTCGGCATTTCTTTTGAAGTAAACTCGATTATATCACCGACAATACGCATACTTGGCTCAGGCGGATATATATAAGTATTACGTACCATGAATTCTTTTAAAATATCATTTTGAATTGTGCCGCTTAATTTATCTTTTGAAACGCCCTGCTCTTCAGCAGCAACAATATAAAATGCAAGGCATGGAATAACGGCACCATTCATCGTCATGGATACAGACATTTTATCAAGCGGAATACCATCGAAGAGAATTTTCATATCTTCAACGCTGTCGATTGCCACACCGGCTTTCCCGACATCGCCTTCGACGCGTTCATGGTCACTGTCATAGCCACGATGGGTCGCAAGGTCAAAGGCAACCGAAAGGCCCATTTGTCCAGCTTCTAAATTACGGTGGTAAAAAGCATTGCTTTCTTCGGCCGTCGAAAAGCCGGCATACTGTCGAATTGTCCAAGGACGTCCAGCATACATACTTCCTCTAACCCCACGAGTGAACGGGAAAAAACCTGGTAGATTTTCACAGTGTGGAATATCTTTAACGTCATCGGCTGTATAAAGTGGTTTTACATCAATACCTTCTGGTGTATGCCATGTTAAATCCTCAAAAGATTTATTGCGCAATTCACCGGAAACCAGCTTTCGCCAATCATCAATTGTTTCTGGTTTTTTATCCAACAATACATCCCTTCGAAATAAATGTTACCGATGAGTAGCATTTTATAGACAATTCTATATTATCGCAAGGACATAGATCACTATCTGCTATATGCAAGATTTGGTGCTAGCCACCTTTCAGCCATTCTGAGATCCATATCTTTGCGTTTCGCGTAATCTTTCACTTGATCTTTTGAAATTTTACCAATGCCAAAATACTGGCTCTCAGGATGAGCAAAATAATATCCACTAACAGAAGATGCGGGCATCATAGCCATACTGTCAGTTAAATCAATTCCAGCATTTTGTCTCGCGTTCAAAAGAGTAAAGAGACCCGTTTTTTCAGTATGATCTGGACAGGCAGGATAACCGGGCGCCGGACGAATACCGCGGTATTTTTCTTTAATTAAGTCATTATTATTGAAGCTTTCATCAACTGCATAGCCCCAGAATTCTTTTCTGACACGTTCGTGCATATGTTCTGCAAATGCTTCGGCAAATCTATCTGCCAGTGCTTTTAGAAGAATGTCATTATAATCGTCATGCGCCCCTTTAAAAAGCTCAAGTTTTTCTTCAATACCAATACCTGCCGTCACAGCAAAGCCGCCAAAATAATCTTTTATGCCTGTTTCTTTTGGCGCAATGAAATCAGCAAGGCACATATTGGCTTTACCGCTACGTTTTTTCATTTGCTGGCGAACAAAATGAACCGTATCAATGACTTCGTCACGGCTCTCATCTGCGTAAAGCTCAACATCATCGCCAATGGAATTCGCGGGCCAAAAACCAATTACAGCTTTTGCTTTAAGCCATTTTTCATCAACAATTTTCTGAAGCATAACTTCAGCATCATGAAATAATTCCGTTGCACTTTCACCTACTACTTTATCGGTAAGTATTGCTGGGTAATTACCCGCCAATTCCCACGTTCTAAAAAAAGGTGTCCAATCGATCCGCTCAACCAAATCACTTAAATCATAATTCTCAAAAGTTTTTAAGCCCTTAAACTTAGGGGCTTCTGGAATATAATTTTTCCATTCAATTTGAAATTTATTGGCACGGGCTTCATTGATTGAAACTTGATTATCGGATTTATCCCGATTTTCATATTTAACACGCATATCATGATATTCTTTTGCAATGTCGGCTGCATAAGCTTCTCTAGTTGTTTCACCAATTAATTGACCAGCAACACCAACGGCACGTGATGCATCAAGAACATACACCAATGGCCCAGTATAGTTTGGCGCAATTTTTACTGCCGTATGAACTTTTGAAGTGGTTGCACCGCCGATAAGAAGAGGTGTTTTCATTTCTAAACGTTCCATTTCGGAAGCCACGGTACACATTTCTTCTAGTGATGGCGTAATCAATCCGGATAAACCGATTATATCAACATTTTCCTCTTTGGCTTTTTCAAGAATATCTTCACATGAAACCATGACCCCCATATCAATAACTTCATAATTATTACATTGAAGTACAACACCAACAATATTCTTTCCGATGTCATGAACGTCGCCTTTTACGGTCGCCATCAATATTTTTCCATTCGTAGATGATGCTTCACCATCGACTTTTTCTTCTTCAATAAATGGTAATAAATATGCGACAGCCTGTTTCATAACACGAGCAGACTTTACCACTTGGGGTAAAAACATTTGTCCAGAACCAAATAAATCGCCAACGACATTCATTCCATCCATCAAAGGACCTTCTATGACCGATAGCGGACGATCTGCTTGCTTTCTCGCCTCTTCGGTATCGTCTTCGATGAATGTCGTTATTCCCTTGACGAGCGCGTGAGTAAGTCGTTCATTTACTGTGCCTTCGCGCCATTCTAGATCTTCCTTTTTAACTTCACCCTTAACACCTTTGTATTTATCAGCGATATCAAGAAGACGGTCGGTGGCATCATCGCGTCGATTTAATATTACATCCTCTACGCGTTCGCGAAGTTCATCAGGAATTTCAGAATAAACCGTCATCATTCCGGCGTTGACAATTCCCATATCCATACCGGCTTGTATGGCGTGATAAAGAAACACACTATGCATCGCTTCACGAACAGGATTATTTCCGCGAAATGAGAATGAAACGTTACTTACCCCACCAGAAACATGACAATAGGGCAAATTATCGGTAATTTTTCGCGTCGCTTCAATAAAATCGACACCATAATTATTATGTTCTTCAATACCGGTCGCGACTGCAAAAATATTTGGATCAAAAATTATATCTTCAGGAGAAAAGCCTACCTTATCAACCAGAACACGATATGATCTTTCACATATTTCATATTTACGGTCTAATGTATCCGCCTGCCCTTTTTCATCGAAGGCCATAACAACTGTTGCGGCACCATACATTTTGATCAATTTTGCTTGTTCAATGAAGTTTTCCTCGCCTTCTTTAAGGGAGATACTATTAACTACTGCTTTTCCTTGAACGCACTTAAGGCCGGCTTCAATAATAGACCATTTGGAGCTATCCACCATGATAGGAACGCGAGAAATGTCAGGTTCAGAGGCTATTAGATTTAAAAACTTAACCATGGCTGCTTCACTATCAAGCATGGCTTCATCCATGTTCACATCAATAATCTGAGCACCAGCTTCAACTTGCTGCCTAGCAACGTCTAAAGCTTCATCATATTCACCATTTAGAATAAGACGTTTAAACTTTGCAGATCCTGTAACATTGGTTCTTTCGCCAACGTTTATAAAAATACCTTGTCGTTTCGTCATTTTATATCACCTTAAACGGCTCAAGGCCGCTTAGCCGCATATGCGGCTCCAGTTCAGGGACTTTGCGCGTTTCTATTTGCGATACTGCTTCAGCAATCGCCTTGATATGTTCTGGCGTCGTTCCGCAACAGCCCCCTACAATATTTAAAATACCACTTTTGGCCCATTCCAGAATATGATCCGTCATCTCTTCCGGACTTTCATCATATTCTCCCATTTCATTGGGAAGTCCAGCATTAGGATGAGCAGAAACAGACGTATCTGCGATTTTTGATAGCGAAACAACATGTTGACGAAGTTCCTTAGCACCAAGAGCACAATTAAAACCGACACTAATCGGATCAGCGTGGCGAACGCTATACCAAAAGGCCTCGGCAGTTTGTCCGGATAATGTACGTCCTGACGCATCGGTAATAGTGCCTGAAATCATGATAGGAAGTTCAATATCACGCTCATCAAACACAGATTTCACAGCAAAAATCGCAGCCTTCGCATTTAGTGTATCAAATATTGTTTCAATTAAAATAATATCAGAGCCACCATCAATTAGTCCTTCTGTGGCTTCTTTATAGGACTTAACCAATTCATCGAAACTTACATTACGAAAGGAAGGATCATTTACATCTGGTGAAATAGAAGCCGTTCTACTAGTTGGGCCGAGCACTCCCGCTACAAACCTTGGTTTATCTGGGGTTAACGCAGAATATTCATCTGCAGCTTCCCTCGCAACTTTCGCACAGGCGACATTCAAATCATAAACAACGTCTTCCATGGCGTAATCTGCTTGAGATATGCTCGTAGCATTGAATGTATTTGTTTCTATAATATCGGCGCCTGCTTCTAAATATTCTTTATGAATATCACGAATGGCCTCAGGCTGCGTTAAGGCTAAAATATCATTATTGCCTTTTATTTCCTGATTGATGTGCTTGAACTGTTCACCACGAAATTGCTCTTCACTAAACTTCAGCCTTTGGATCATTGTACCCATGGCACCATCAAGTATAAGAATGCGGTCTTTTAACGCTTGTTTTAAAGTTATGGCGCGATCAATCATTTGAAACTCCATGCGGCCTAATGCCTAAAATATGACAAATTGTATACGTTAGCTCAGCACGATTTAACGTGTAAAAATGATAATTTTTTACGCCCCCTCTTGCTAACCTTTGACATTGTTCCGCAGTTACCATAGAAGCCACATGGCGTCTGATATCTGGTGTATCCTCAAGTCCTGAAAAAAGTTTTTCAAGCCACTTAGGTACTGATGTCCCGCATCTTGCAGAAAAACTCTTAGCCATTTTAAAGTTCGTAACCGGCATTACTCCCGGAACAATAGGAACTTCAATTCCAGCCGCCAGCACCTTGTCCATAAAACGGAAGTATATATCCGTATCAAAGAAATATTGTGTAATCGCGCGGTCCGCACCAGCATCAATTTTACGTTTCAAGTTATCAACATCTTCTACGACATTGATACTATCTGGATGAGTTTCAGGGTATGCCGCTACTGAAATATCAAAATCACCAATTTTCTTAAGTCCCGCAACTAAATCAGCAGCGTTATTGTAACCGCCATCATGAGGACAATATTTTTCACCAATTTTCGGCATATCACCACGTAACGCGACTATATGGCGCACACCTATATCCCAGTATGCACGAGCCACATCATCTACTTCGCCTTTGGTTGCACCGACACACGTCAAATGTGCAGCGGGAGTTAATGAAGTTTCTTTTAAAATACGTTCGACCGTATTATGAGTTCGCTCGCGTGTGCCCCCACCTGCTCCATATGTTACTGAAACCATTGGAGGGTTTAAAGGCGCTAATTTACGTATGCTCTGCCAAAGCGTTTCTTCCATTTTTTCTGTCTTTGGTGGGAAAAATTCGAATGAAACTTCAATATCTTCTGCCTGTTCAGAAAAAATACTTGGTCTTAATAAGTCTTGTTTTTCACTATAAGTCATTATCATATACTTTTTTGATTTTTATGGGCGATCCAGATACCAATATCCAATTCACGCCCTTTCATTACTTCTGTTTTCGTTATTTTCAAATCTGTCGCAACGCACCATTCCGATACTTCTGAATTTGAAAAACCAAGACGTCTATGGGCATATTCTTCTCTTAATTTTTCAATTTTATGCGGTAAAAAATCGACAATTATGACACATCCGTCATTTCTTAATATCCTTGCGGTTTCTTTAATTGCAGCAAGCGGATCATCTGCAAAATGTAGTACCTGATGAAAAATCACTAAATCTATTGAATGATCAGATAAAGCAAGGTCATACATATCACCTTGTCGAACATGCATATGATCTATGTCGTTTTGTTCAAGATGGGACCTTGCTATCGCTAACATTTCTCTACTTAAATCTATGCCAATTCCATGCTTTGTATAGCTCGAAAATAATTCTAGCATTCTTCCTGTGCCGGTTCCTACATCCAAAAGGTCATCAATTTTTTTACCTTTAATTTGCTCTAATAGAAAATCTTCAACCTGTTTTTCCGGAACATATGATGATCTTATTTTATCCCAATTTTTCGCATTTTCTTCAAAGTATTCTGCAGCTTTTTTATCTCGTTCTCTTTTCACTTCAACTAACCTTTCTTGATCATGCTGAAGTATTTGATCATCGTATGGACAAAAATTCATAATAGACTTTATTAACTTTGCCTGTTCGCTTCCATATGCCAATCTATAAAAAATCCACGTTCCTTCTCTATGGCGCTCAAGCAGTCCTGCCTCACAAAGTAATCTTAAATGGCGTGATATCCTTGGTTGACTTTGACGAAGAACAGAAACTAATTCTGTAACTGTCAATTCACCATTCTTAAACAAAGCCAAGATTCTTAGGCGTGTCTCCTCACCAGTAGCTTTAAGTGTCGCTAATAATTGTTCCATTGTAATTGCCATAGAATCCGCCCTTTTTATAAAAACAAATATATAAAGATATATTTATATATTGTAAATAACAATATTGTGATGAATCTACTATTATTTGTGAATTGATAATTCTGAGATAATAATTATTTATAGAGGAATAGAACGGAAAATTTGAAATTCCTGAATATAAATCATACAATGAGTTATATCAGGTCTAACTTGAGGATAATAGGATGAAATTAAATATTAAAAACACATTCACAAGCATTGCAATTATTGCTGGCATTTCACTATCAACAACTTCTGCATTTGCGCAATCAGCCATAGAGCCATGGACAGGCGCTATTCCTGGCGACACCATATATTTTTCTAACAATGATGGTCTTAAACAAGTACGTAAAATGTTAAACGATGGTAAAATAGAAAAAGCAGTTACTTTTGCTGAGGCTTATGTAAAATCAGCCGATGCAAATAGTCGTTCTGGAAAAACTTCTTCTATGAGATATGATGCTTATAATGCTTTATGTCTTAGTTTAACAGCTGACAAACAATTTGTAAAAGCCATTAGTGCATGCGACGAGGCAATTGAACATTCTCCTAAGCGTTGGCAAGCTTATAACAGCCGTGGCTCTCTTAATTATAAATACGGTAAATATAGTAACGCTCTAAATGATTATAAAATTGCGCTAGAAAATGCGCCCAATCAAAGTGGCATTAGAAAAATTATTGAACACAATATTAAGCTCTCCCAATCTAGAGTTTCTAATAACTAAAATAAATCATAAATAAAATTTTTTTTATACTATCTATATTGTTCATTGAATATTCATGATTTGATGGGTATATGATCACAATTATGTAACAAACCCTCTAGGTCTAAAAAATATGCATCTAACGATGAAATTAGATTTAAATTCGAAAAGCTTAGTTTTTATAGTGCTTGGCTGCTTAATACTTACTTTGTCAGCATGTGCTAAAAGACCTCCAGAAGCTGATGTAGAAGCCAGAATGATCTATGACGAGGCCAATGACCCTCTTGAACCTATGAACAGACAAATTTTTGCTGTCAATATGTTTTTTGATAGAATTATCGTCGAACCAACAGCAAGATTATATAGAATGTGGGGCCCACCGGATATTCGCGACGGTATTTCGAATTTTGTTACGAACTGGAGAGAACCAGTTACATTTGTTAATGATGTTATGCAAGCAGAGCCGAAACGAGCGCAATATACATTTTCAAGATTTTTAATTAATTCTACATTTGGCCTATTGGGTGTTTTTGATACTGCTTCTAAATGGGGAATTGAAGGGCATAATGAAGATTTTGGAGAAACTTTTGCTGTTTGGGGTTTGCCTGAAGGACCATTTTTGATGCTACCATTATTAGGCCCTTCTAACGCAAGAGATTTTTCTGGGTTTGTTGTCGATTTCTTTCTCGATCCTGTCAGTTTATGGCTTGAACATAAAAATTGGACATATGTTAGGTACGGTAGGTTAGCTTTACGCGGTCTCATTTATAGAGAAGAAAACTTGGAAACACTCGACGACCTTAGTAAATCATCAACGGATCTTTATGCCACAATGCGAAGCAGTTATAGCCAACTTAGACTCTATGACATTAACAATGGTGATCTTGATACAAGTAATGAAGATGATCTTTTTGATGAAGATTTCGATGATTTTGGCGACGAATTCGAATTCTAATCATCTTTGATCTTGTTTTTTTGTTAAATTTAATCTTATTATGTAAAAAAAATAATAACAGGTTTTCAGGTTAATTTGAGGGAATGGAAAATGACCGATATAACTGAAACAGAAATTGACAAAAACAAACGCAAGAATACCATAAAAGCAAGTAGAACCATGCTTCTCATGCAATGGCCTGCTTATACCGTATTAGGACTAATTGGCATAATACTCCCCTTAATGGGAGTGGTCTATGAAACTGCATTAATTTGCACTATTTTATTGATCACAGGGGGTACTCAGGCAGTCATCCTTTTAAAATATGGCATTAATCCAGGATTTGCATGGCGATTTTGCGTCATGATA